>JAYRVV010000228.1:0-13377 GCA_041918415.1 Bdellovibrionota bacterium
CATCCTATGGCATTGAAACATTTCGACACAATAAATGATGCCGAAGCGAAAGAAAAAATCGAAGCGCTAACAAAACAATTTAAAAATAAGGAAGAATATTTTGTTCAGAAGTTGGCCGAGGCTACAGCAAAAATGGCGGTAGCATTTTATCCCAAAGAAGTAATTGTGCGCATGAGCGATTTTAAATCTAATGAATATGCGAACCTTCTTGGTGGTAAACAATTTGAGCCAGGTGAAGAAAATCCCATGATAGGTTTTCGAGGAGCTTCACGGTATTATTCGCCGGCGTTCATTGATGCTTTTTTAATGGAATGCAGAGCCATTCATAAAGTTCGACAAATCTTGGGCTTGAAAAACGTCATTGTCATGATTCCATTTTGTCGAACCGTGGATGAACTTTTAAAAGTCTTAAGCACGATGGAGCTGGGTGGATTAAAGCGTGGAGAAAATGATTTAAAGGTGTATTTAATGGCGGAAATTCCGTCAAATATCATATTGGCCAAAGAATTTGCCAAACACATTGATGGATTTTCCATTGGATCAAACGATTTAACCCAATTGGTTTTAGGACTCGATCGAGATTCAAGCATTGTATCGTCACTTTATGATGAGCGAAACCCAGCTGTTTTAAACATGATAGAAAAACTCATTCAAGAAGCCAAAGCCTGTGGCGTGAAGGTTGGCATATGCGGTCAAGGTCCATCTGATTATCCAGATTTTGCCAAATTTTTAGTCGAAAAAGGTATAGATTCCATTTCGGTTACACCTGATTCGCTTCTTAAAACAAGCCAAGCGATTTTTGAAGCTGAGAATTCCTAGTCATTTTTTGTGCCTTAAATGAACCTAATTTGTCGTCCCTGAAAAAATCAATGAAAGGCTTGTGTCTTGGGTTTTGGAAAAAAAAGGCAAATCATTTGCAAGGTTTCTCAAAATCCTGTTGAAACCATCGCTTGCATTGGCCTAAACCATTAATCAAAACGTATGCCAAAACCCAAAAGCCATTCCAGTGTTACGGGAAAACCAGGTGTGCCCACCGGACTCATGAACAAATTCACATCGCTCATCAATTCAAACTCATCGCCCAAGGGAAGCACGACGCCCGTGCCAATGCGCATATCCAATGAATCATCCCCGTCCAAACGGCCATAACCCAAACCCGCCACAGCAAAAAAATTGGCGGGTCCAATGTAAAGCAAATCCCTTCGAATTGAGGGCATCAGCGAAAAACGAAACGTGTCATCTATACTGATCAAAGTCAGTAAACCAATGCCCAACGAATAGCCAAGCTCATAGTCAAACTCGCCGCCAATCTTAACCTGATCTGTCCAATCGTTGATTGAAAAACCAGGACCGATTTTTGCTCGCAGGCTGTAATCCCCTGGCGAACCCGTGACGTTAGAAAAAGCCGAAATCCCAAGAAGAAGTACAAGAAATACAATCAATTTTTTCATGATGTGAAACCATAACGCAGAATTAAAAAAAATTCAAAGCAAGATAAAAAAATAAAGGGGACTGACAGGCGTGTAAAAATTTATGAAAACAAGGATTCTTTTGCCGATTAAATATCGATGGTCCAAATACCACGATCTTGTTGTTTGTCTTCTTTTTCATCTTTTTTGCGATCGTGTTTTGGCTCTTCCAATGGCAAATAAAGAGGCAGGGGCTCAAAGGGAACTTCATGCTTGCTTCGATTGTGTTGCAACCTGAGTTCAAGCGTAGACGATTGAATCGTTTTGTCATCATATTTTTGATCCATAATCACCTACCATGATGGTAGGCAAAAACCGTTCCATGTTTTTAAACTGCTAAGCTATTGAAATCTTAAGAATTTTATTTTAAAAATAACAAACAAACCCCATTTTTGGCTCAACACAGGGTAACTTTAGGTGTCCATTAACTTGGGAAACAAAACCTCTCCCTTTTGAATCAAAGCACCGGCCTTGACTGTTTCATAGCTTGTGGCCGGATAAGCCATACACGCAACATCATGAATCGAAATCCTTTCGAGCAAGTCTTTCATTTTCTTTGGCATCACGGGGCACAGCAAAAAAGCAATGTGACTTAAGCCATCCAAGACAAACTTCAGCACATGGCCAGCCTGTTTTAAATCTACCTTGGCCAACTTCCATGGCGCCTGTTGATCCACGTATTGGTTGAACGTGGTTAACGCTTCTTTGATCTCAACCAGCGCTTTTTGCACAGACAATTCATTGATGTTGTTTTTAACTTTTTCGTACAATGACAAGACCTGATCGACGATGGCTTTTTCTTGTTCACTGTACTGAAAAGATTCTGGTGCTTTTGATGAAAAATATTTATCGATCAAATTGCATGTTCGATTGAGTAAATTGCCAAGGTTGTTTGAAAGTTCGGCATTGATTCTTGCTTCAAGCAGTTCCTTTGAAAAAGGCGCATCCTGACCCATCACCATGTCTCTCATCAAAAAATAACGAAGCGGTTCAACACCGACGGTGTCTTTAAGATCCAATGGCCTCACAACCTCACCCTTCGATTTGCTCATTTTTTCATTGCTGCTTGTTAACCACCAACCATGCGCATAAATCATTTTGGGTAGATTCAATCCCAGTGCCATCAACATCGTTGACCAATACACGGCATGGGTGGTGATGATGTCTTTACCAACCAAATGAATCGGCCCAGATGTTTGAATCCACCATTGATCGAATTCATTTTTTCTTTGACCATCACCCAAACCAACCGCAGCCGCATAATTTAACAAGGCATCAAACCAAACATAGGTTACGTAATCTGAATCAAAAGGAAGCTCAATGCCCCAAGTGAGTCGAGATTTGGGTCTTGAAATACATAAATCTTGCAGTGGTTTTTTTAAAAAACCCAAGATTTCGTTTTTTCGACTTTGCGGTTCAATGTAGTGTGGATTTTTCTCGATGTGTGCAATGAGTTTGTTTTGATAAGAAGACATTTTAAAGAAGTAATTTCGTTCCACAATTTTAACCACTTCATGCCCCATCGGGGTTTTTCCATCGATGAGTTCTTTTTCTGTGTAAAACACCTCTTCACCCTGTGCATACCAACCTTCATAATCTTTTGCGTATATCTCACCCTGGTCGTAAAGAACTTGCAAACACGATTTGACCACCCGTTGATGTTCAGGGTCGGTGGTACGAATGAAGCGGTCATAAGAAATATTCAGTTCATTCCAGACATTTTTAAAGTTTTGAGACATCTCATCACAATGCGCTTTGGGATCTTTGCCGCGTTTTTTTGCCGCTTGCTCCACTTTTTGCCCGTGCTCATCGGTGCCCGTTAAAAAGAAACAGTTGTGACCAAACAGTCGGTTGTAACGTATCAAAACATCGGCCAGTATGGTGGTGTAGGCATGTCCAATGTGAGGAATGTCATTGACGTAGTAAATGGGCGTGGTGATGTAAACAAATTTTTTCACTTGTCGCTACTACTACCTTCTTTAAATGATTCTTTCAATCAGATAAAAAGTGATCAAATCAAAAAAAACTTTTAATATGTCACCATGACCGCAACGTCAATCCATGTTTTGGGTGGATCCGATCGCTTCTTAATCGATCGGCACTTAAACACTTTGTACGATTCTGTATTTAAAGATGGACAAAGAAACATCGAAAAATTCAATTTTAAGGAACATACCCTTCAAAACATTTTGGATCATGCCAGCACACTGCCCATGTTTTGTTCACACAAGGCCTGTGTGATCGACAGCATCAAAGATCTCAATGAAAAACAAGAAACTTTATTGGACAAGTGGATTGAAAACCCAGCTCGATTTAGCACACTGATTTTGATCATGGACAAAATCGATCGAAGAAAAAAATGGTTTAAAAGCATCGAACAGAAAAAGGCCCTGTATGTATTTGATCCCCCTAAGTTAAGGGACATGGGCCCTTGGGTGGATCAACTCGCCAAATCCCATGGTTTAAAGATTGGTCCTCAATCCTCCAGGCTGCTGATTGATCATTTGGGCCCCAAGCTTGCGCTTTTGGATCAAGAGCTAGAAAAAATTAAATTGTACTTGCACCCTCAAACCCTGGTTGAACCCAAGCACGTTGAACTTTTGGTGTTAAAAGTTTCAGGGGAACATGTGTTTGCGCTGGCCGATCAGTTTTTTAATCATCAAAAAAAATCAGCCCTTCAAACACTTGCTCATCTGTTAAATGAGGGAACACCCGCCTTGGTCATCCTTAGTCTCTTGTTTAGACACATCAAGGTTCTACTTAAAAGTCATGAATGTCTTAACATGTCACCGTCACAGGCCGCCAGCACACTGGGCGTACCGCCGTTTGCCGTGCAAAATTATATCAACCAAAGTAAAAAAAACTCGCCCGGATCATTGCAATCCCTGCTTGAAAAAATAGCCTTCCTTGACCGAGAGCTTAAATCTTCGGGTATAAATGATGGTCTTTTGATCGAGAAACTGATTTTAGAACAAAATGTTTAAACTTTTGCGATCTTGGTCAAGCGTTTAGATAAACGTGCAATTTTTCTAGAAGCGGCCCTTTTATGAATGATGCCTTTGGTTCCTGCTTTGTTCAATTCGCGCATGGCGACAATCAATGCATCCTTGGCACTCTTTGGGTCATTTTTATCGCAAGCTTCAACCACTGTTTTGGAAGCTGCTTTGACGCGGCTTCTTATCCAACGATTATGTGTGCGTCTTTTTTCATTTTGTCTGTTTCTTTTCTCTGCTGATATGTGTGTTGCCATAATTGGACTGGCTTAGTACTTGATTTTGGCAAATCTTGTCAAGCAAAGAGATTGTAGCTTGACAAGAGGCCGTTCTATTGCGTAAAAACCGCCATCTCGGGTCAATAGACTCAGGATGAAAGGAATTTTAAAAACAAATGGTACAAACAGAAAATTTTGAGGCTTTATATCAAAACAGCCTCGCACAAGAAAAAGAAATCAAAGCCGGAAACATCGTTTCTGGAAAGGTCATTAAAATCACGCGTGATTTTATTCTCATAGACATAGGCTATAAATCGGAAGGCAAGGTCAGTCTTTCCGAATTTTTAGATCATGAAGGTCAAATAACAGTCAAAGAAGGCGAAAAAGTGGATGTTTTTTTGGAATCCACCGAGGATGACGAAGGACTCATCATCGTTTCTAAGGAAAAAGCGGATAAACTTCGTATTTGGGATGAAATCGCACAGGCTTGCGAAAATTCTGAAATCGTTGAAGGAAGGGTTTTGGATCGTGTCAAAGGCGGCCTATCGGTCGACATTGGCGTAAAAGCTTTTTTACCCGGTTCACAAATCGATTTAACCCCTGTTCGCGATTTGGAACGCTTGGTTGGTCAGACCTTCCAGTTCAAAATCGTGAAGTTCAATAAAATTCGTGGAAACATCGTGCTTAGCCGACGCGCCATTTTGGAAAAACAACGCGAATCCATGAGGCAAGAAACCCTTCAAAATATTCAAGAAGGCAGCATTGTCTCGGGTACGGTTAAAAACATCACCGACTACGGCGCATTCATTGATTTGGGTGGCTTGGATGGCTTGCTTCACATCACCGATCTTTCATGGAAGCGAATCAATCATCCCGGAGAGATTTTAAAAGTTGGTCAAGAACTTAAAGTCAAAGTGTTGAAATTCGACAATGAAAAACAACGCGTTTCTTTGGGTCTAAAACAAATGCATGATGATCCTTGGAAAAGCGCAGATATGCGTTATCCAAAGAATGTTCGTGTGAAAGGCAAAGTTGTTAACCTCACCGAGTATGGCGCATTCATTGAAATTGAAGAGGGCGTTGAAGGCCTCATTCACGTTTCAGAAATGAGCTGGACGAAAAGGGTGAAGCACCCTTCTGCAATTTTGAAATTGGGTGAAGAAGTTGAAACCGTCGTCCTTGACATCGACATTGAAAATCGACGCATGTCTTTGGGTCTAAAACAAACCCAACCCAACCCTTGGGATGAGCTTGTTCGAAAATATGCACCCGGCACAAAAGTCAAAGGTCCAGTTCGCAATGTCACCGACTTTGGCGTTTTTGTTGAAGTTGAAGAAGGCATAGACGGATTGGTGCACGTTTCTGACATTTCGTGGTCAAACAAGGTGAAAAATCCACACGATGTGTTCAAGAAAGGACAAGAAATTGAAACCGTTGTTCTTAATGTTGATCCCGCTGCTGAACGATTCGCCTTGGGCATCAAACAACTTGGCGACGATCCTTGGTTGAGCATTCATGACCATCACCCGATTGGAAGTGAAGTAGAAGGCAAAATCGTCAAAATCACTGATTTTGGCTTGTTTGTTGAAGTCACCAGTGATGTTGAGGGATTGGTTCACATTTCTGAAACTTCAGATGAAAACGAACCCAAATTGGACGGCTTTAACGTGGGAGACAGCATCAAGGCATTGGTGATGGATCTTGATGGCCAAGAGAGAAAAATGTCTCTATCCATCAGGGCTTTCAAGCAAGGCAAAGGCAAAGAACTGGCCAAGCAAGCTGCCAAAAAGCAAAAAGAAGTATCTAAACCCACGTTGGGCGATATCATGGGTGAGGAATTGAAAAGCATCGGTAAGAAAGAAACTCAAAAAACCGACGCGCAATAAACAATGAGGAATCAAAAAGGCCAAGGCCTATCCAAATTTTTCATTGTTCTTTTGTTGCTTGGTATATTCATTGAACTCTTGGTGCTCATTGGTATTTTCAAAGAGCACCGAGAGGGCAACATCGCCGTGGTTGAGGTTGCTGGCCCTATTGAAGAATCACTGCCCACCATCAAAGAATTAAAAAATTTCGAGAAGAATCAGAAAGTCAAAGCCATTGTTTTACGTGTGAATTCTCCGGGTGGTACCGTTGGCGCCTCTCAAGAAATACATGATGAAATCATACGGATCAACAAGGTCAAACCTGTTGTTGTGTCCATGTCAGACATTGCCGCTTCAGGCGGTTACTACATCAGCGCAGGTGCGAGTAAAATTGTGGCCAATCCCGGAACCATCACCGGATCATTGGGTGTGATCGCCACTTATTTTGTGGTGGATGATTTGCTTAAAAAACTTCACCTTAAATGGGAAGTGATCAAGGCGGGAGAATCCAAAGACATCGCTTCACCCTTAAAACCTTTGAGCGAAAAGGAACGTGCCATTTTACAAAACATGTCCAAAGACATACACGAGCAGTTTATTCAGGCTGTCAGTCAAGGCCGAAAGCTTGATATTGAAAAAGTTAAAAGCCTAGCCGATGGTTCAGTTTTTAGCGGACGCCAGGCTCAAGGTTTGGGTTTGGTGGATGAATTGGGCAGCCTTGAGCACGCCATTTTGGTGGCCGCCAAGTTGTCCAAACTCGAAGAAAAACCTGACCCGATTTATCCCAAGGAGGATAATGTTCCATTTTTTGGACATTTACGGGGTGCTTTATCCAACATCAAAACGCTGTCTGTGAGACTTCAATAACCATCAATCTGAGACATTTTTTGGTCACATTGAGTTATTGAAACTAATTAAAATATAATAATTTCAATAATTTAAATCTATATCAATCTGGCATAACACTTGCTTTATTTAATAATAACAAGAAGTGTTTTAAAAAATAACACTTAGCATAATTATGCTTGACTTTAAGTACTTTAAAATGCTACGAGTCAAACAAAATAGGGGTTTAAAATGAAGAAAAACATTCTGATTTCTGCTTTGATATTTTCAACGATGTCTTTGTACGCTCAGCCACCTGAGCAAATGCCTCCTCTGGAAGTCAAACAAATGACGGAGGAAGAAAAGAGATTGTTTCACAGCCCTGACCAAAATCAGTCTGTCGAAGTCATCGAGATCCCCACCACCCAAACCGAGGCACCTCAAACTTTAGAAAGCAGCCCAGATCCTGTGGTCATGCCTGTTGCGACGCCCATTCAGGCGACTGTGGCAGCTCCAGCAGCATCCAGTGAAAAAGGTGGACTAAGCGCCGATTTTGCCGTTGACATTGTCCCGTTTGGTTACGACTCGATCAACATCACAGGTGATGGTCCAGAGGCCGGTCGATATTTTTTCTCACTGGTTCCTTCAGTGGATCTAAACACCGTTTTGAAATCTTCAAAGGGCAAAGACACCAGCTTGAACATGAACTACTATTTAAATTGGAGAGAATATTTAAACAAAGCCACAACCAGCCGCGACTTTGAGCATGGCTTGACTGTTTCATTGGGTCACGATTGGTCCGATGTTATTTCATCAAGCATCTCCGGCGAGTTGTATTATTTCTTTAAAGCCGGTGAAGACACCAATTTTGACAACGCGCTTTTAATTTTTGCAAACCCATTGGCCAATTTCAAAATCAACGACAAAATTGGTTTAAAGCTTGGATATACAGCCAAGTACTTAAGCTTACCCGATTGGAAAATCACACCGGGATCGGTCAACACTTCGAGCGGATTCCCTACCGATCTTGAAGACCTTTCAAGCGGTGGCACATCTTATTTTGATGACGTCTTTGCGCCCGATTTAAGCGGATTTAGCAACGAGCAAGTTGTGTATTGGATCGAAAACTGGTTGGTCATGGGTGGTTCCATTAAACCCGTCGATGGCACCAGCATTGGATTAACCTACAATTATAACTTCACCATGGTTGGTAATTTGGACTCCACGCTGTGGAAAGGTCACTACATCACACCTTCATTCTCACAAAAAATGCCCTGGGAAGGTGGAAAGCTTAGCATTTCCAATGAACTACGTATTCGAAATTATGACTTCGCCAAGGCTTCAGGTAGCACAACGGCCAAACAAAATTTTAGAAATCGTTTAACTTTCAAAATGACCCAATCCATCACCGAAAGTTTGTCGTGGACCGGCTACTACAGATTTGAAATGGAGGCCGGCAACAACGATGACTTTAAAGAGATCAATGACAACCATTGGTTTTACACAGGTGTGACGTATTCATTTTAAGGGAGAGTTATGAAAAAAATAAAAACATACACAGCCATCATCACAAGCGCCTTGGTGCTGTCTTCATGCCATGCACTCAAAGGTGATTCCGCAACCCGCATCAATCATGCTGCGGTTGTCAACTCAGGTGAAGCAAGAGAAGGTTTGGTCAATCAGCTTGGTCAAAACTGTTCGAAAGGGTTTTTCATCGTTGGGGCCACCCGAGTTTTAAACCCAAATAAAAACGGTGAAAACATCGTCACCAGCTCAAGGGGTTTTCTAAACTCAAAGCCATTTTCTGATCCCAAATTTTCCCCTTACCAATACCTAGGTATTGAAGGCCGAACAAATGGTGGTGTTAACCCACCTGCTTCATACGACAAACCCATTCACGTCGCATTTTTTGAAGAAGCTCAAGTCACCAATGCCTTAAGCTCGCGTGAAAAGCTTGATCTTAGAAACGCTAAAACCATCCAAAGCGGCCATGCTGTTGTCACCAAACAGACGGTGACAGGCAAAGATGAAAAAGGCAAAGAGATCGTATCTGAACAAAATGAAACAACAACTGCTTTCAATGTTGGCCTCGATACAAGAAGAACTTCTGCTTCAAATCTGTATGATGGATCAAGCGCACATGCCCACACAGAAGAGAGCCTTTTGGCGGCAACCAACCGTGCTGGAGATTTTGGTTTGGCTCCTTTTAATGTTTTTGAATTTGGCAACGAAGCCCTAGGCCTAGGCACATTTGATGTTCCAACAGATATTTATGACAAAGAACATCCCATTCAAAACAAATACACCGTCAAGCAAGGTTCTGTCTTGGACATTGCCATACGTCCGTCTGGTGCAAAACCAAGCCAGGCTCAAAATCATTACCTTCGTGTTTCAGTCAGCCAAATCAACCCAGGTCCCAGATCAGCCATCGCAA
Source organism: Bdellovibrionota bacterium (assembly GCA_041918415.1). GTDB lineage: Bacteria > Bdellovibrionota_G > JALEGL01 > JALEGL01 > JALEGL01 > JAYRVV01. Next base: position 9,805 of record JAYRVV010000228.1, read on the forward strand.
AAACCAATCACATTGTGAAAGATGATGGGTCAGCAAAAGTATCATTGCCCGTCGATGCATCCTTGCCCACTGGATTATATAACATCAGCATCAACAGAGCTTATTTGTACACACCAAAAGTCGGTAACGACACCTTGTGCATTGAAGCCGTGGCAGGTGCTCAGACTTACTTGCAAGTGGACCCACAATAATCATTGGACACGAGTAAGTAAGATCGCGTAAAAGGGAATGAAAGAATAATAAGGTTTTTTGGCTGTTGAAGAATTGTACCAGATTCGAGGCCGCAGCGAAGGAGCCACCACAGCGTACTTGGACTGTACGCGAGGATGGCGAGAGAGCGAGAACGAAGAATATGGTCAATTATTCTACAGCCCCTAAAAGGCAGCATCATGAAGATTAAGCTACACAGCATCAGCCCCTTGGATGGTTTGGATGTATCTTTTACATTGAACTTGCTTGATCAAAGCACGTCCAAAGAAACGTTTATTCATCCGGCCAAATGCCAAGCTCATTTGGAAATTTCAAAAAATGATGTTTTTTTAAATGGCAACATTGAATTTGATTTTAGCTGCCATTGCTATCGCTGTGACAAAGAGATTGAAAAGAATGAGCGCGTACAATTTTTTTTAACCTTGGCTCCAAAAACACAAGACATGAGAAAAACCGACTTTCATCAAGAATCACAAGAAGGCTTGGCTTACTTTGAGCGGGGAGAAATTAAACTTGATGAAATTTTCAAGGAGCAGATTTTTCTATCACTGCCCATGAGATACCTGTGTAAGGACGATTGCAAGGGCTTATGCATGCATTGCAGAGAGGATTTGAATTTTGGTGAACATCAGTGTAAAAGGCCCATAAATCAAACACTTTGATCAAAACATAACGGTGGTTGAAAGAAATATAAATTAATAATATTAATAACTTAGCAAGGATAAACACATGCCAGTTCCAAAGAAAAAAACATCAAAATCAAGACGCAATATGCGCCGATCACATCATGCAAGGGCCGTGGCACATCATGCTCGTCCCTGTCCACAATGCTCTGAACCTGTCATGATGCATCAGGTGTGCAGAGCCTGCGGTTTCTATCGGGGTAAAGAAATCATTGAAGTTCCCATTGAGTAGCTCCAATTGATTGGAACCTCAGTTTGACCCAAACCCTTTCACGCGTTGCTTTGGTTACAGGTGCCTCCAGAGGTATTGGAAGATCCATCTCACTCGCCTTGTGTGAACAAGTCGATGAAATCTATTTAAATCATCGATCCAATGAAAGTTTGGTCAATGACTTGGTTCTGGAAATTCAGAGCAAGACAAAAACCAAGGCCACTGCAATCGCTTTTGATGTCTCCAACGAACAAAGTGTTTTGGACGCCTTTGCCCTCATTGAAAAACAAAGTGGCGGCGTGGATGTGCTCGTCAACAACGCCGGTATTTCGATCGATGCGCTCTTACTACGAAGCAAAACCCAAGATTTTCAAAGCATTTTCAATGTTAATTTGCTGGGCGCTTTTCTATGCACCAAAGCAGCCATCAAATCCATGATGAAAAGAAACAATGATGGTCGAATCATTTACATATCTTCTGTCGTGGGCCAAATGGGCAATGCGGGCCAGGCCATGTACGCTGCATCCAAAGCCGGTTTAATTGGTTTCGCCAAGTCCATGGCCCGTGAATTGGCTTCGCGTCAAATCACTGTCAACACAGTGGCCCCGGGTTTTATCAAAACCGACATGACTGATACCCTCAATGAAAAACAAAAAGAAGCTTTATTAAAAACCATTCCATTGGGTCGATATGGCGAGCCTGAAGAAATCGCTGGTGTTGTCGAATTTTTGGCTTCCCGCCAAAGTTCGTATATGACTGGCCAGGTGATCGGCGTTAACGGTGGAATGTATTTATAAACAAAAGGAGAAATCATGTCTGAATCAATTGAAGAGAAATTAAAGAAAATTGTGGCCGAACAACTCAACGTTGAAGTGTCACAAGTTGAGCCTTCCAAATCGTTCATTGAAGATTTGGGTGCCGATTCATTGGATGTGGTTGAGTTGGTGATGGCTTTGGAAGAAAAGTTTGAAATTGAAATCCCCGACGAAGAAGCACAAAACATCCAAACCGTTGGCGACGCGATTAACTACATCAAAGAACACAGCAAATAACGAATGCGACGAGTTGTTGTCACGGGCCTTGGTGTGCTTTCACCCATTGGCATCGGGGTGAAAGAAAACTGGGATTCGCTCATGCAGGGAAAGAGCGGAATAGCTCCCATCACACGATTTAACACTCTCGATCATCCGGTCACAATTGCCGGCGAAGTAAAAAATTTTAATCCAGAGCAATACATGAATCCCAAAATCACCAAGCAAGGTGATTTGTTCGTTCAGTATGCCGTGGCCTGTGCCAAAATGGCCATGGACGACAGTGGCTTGAACATTTCTGACCACGACCCAACACGCATCGGAACATTGGTCGGTGCCGGTTTGGGTGGTTTGCCCGAAATTGAACATACCCACAGCATTTTGCTTGAAAAAGGTCCCAAGCGTATTTCTCCTTTTTTCATTCCACGTCTTATTGCCAACATGGCCGGTGGTCAAATTTCCATCGTTCACGGCGCCAAGGGGCCCAACGCTTGTACCGTCACCGCATGCACATCCGGAACACATTCCATCTCTGACGCTTTTCGAATCATACAATGCGATGAGGCCGATGTGATGATCGCGGGAGGTACTGAGTCCACCATCACACCTTTGTGTGTGGGTGGTTTTGCGGCCATGAAAGCACTGTCCAGGCGAAACCATGAACCCACAAAAGCCTCAAGACCCTTCGATAAAGATCGAGATGGTTTTGTGGTGGGCGAAGGTTGCGGACTGTTAATTTTAGAAGAGTTGGAATTTGCCAAAAAGCGAGGGGCAAAAATTTATTGTGAATTACTGGGTGCAGGCATGTCGGCCGATGCCTTTCATTTAACCCTGCCGGCCCCCGAAGGTGAAGGTGCACAGCGATCGATGAAAAATGCTCTGACACGTTCTAAGGTCAACATCGATGAAGTCACTTACATCAACGCGCATGGCACTTCAACACCGGCCAACGATGCGAATGAATCATTGGCGATCAAACACGTGTTCAAAGATCATGCAAAAAAATTAAAAGTGAGTTCAACCAAATCCATGACCGGTCATCTCTTAGGTGGCGCAGGTGGCATTGAAGCCGTTTACAGCGTTTTGTCAATTTCTCATCAAGCACTGCCTCCAACCATTAATTATGAAACACCGGATCCGGAATGTGACTTGGATTATGTTCCCAATCAGGCACAGGCATGCAAAGTGGATGTGGTGATCTCGAACTCATTTGGCTTTGGGGGCACCAACGGCTCTCTTTTGTTTAGAAAGTTTTCATGAGCGAAATGTTTTTTATCGCCAGTGATCATGCCGGTGTAAATTTAAAAAAAGAATTGATCAATTTTTTGAAAAGTAAACTCAATAAAAACGTAACAGATCTTGGGCCAAGCGAATCTGGCAGTGTCGATTACCCTGATTATGCAAAAAAACTTTGCCATGAAATTGTAAAAAATCAAAA
>JAYRVV010000229.1:0-6369 GCA_041918415.1 Bdellovibrionota bacterium
CTTCGTCCTCCAAAGAATGCGTGCTGTGCGCAAGAAAAAGTTAGAAGCACGGATAATGTTAAAATTATTTTCATGGTGTAGTTTTTCATGGTTGCCTTCCTGCGGTCGATTTGAGCAAAAAGAATGCCAATTTGTGAATGTAGTTATCTTGCTGAAATAATTTGATTTTATATTTTAAATCGCCTTAAAAAGGCGCAACAAAAATAGCGTAGCTATGAAAAATTTGCAGAGTGATCTTTTATTTGATTAAGTGCTGAATCGGTCAGCCTAGCATGTTTGTCCCACTTGTAAGGGTTTGTATTCGATGGTGATGGTATCGCCTTGTTGTGTGTTAAAGGCGTTGAGCAGCGAAACTTTATTGCTGTTTTGATCAAAGAGAAAGTCTGATGATTGAACGGGTGCGCCGTTGATAAAAACTTTGATGCCATTGCTGCAGGCCATGTGATCAAGTTTGAAGTGTGTGCGGAAAAATTCATAATGATTTAAATTTTCAAACGCGCTGATAAATGCCTGGCTGCTTTGAAGTGTGGAAAAATCAACCAAGTCATGTTGGTTACTGGCTTTGGAAAATTCAATCAGATTGCTTGGGACATTTTGGTTGGTGTAACCAACAGTGGCGCTGTAGTTGCGCTCAACTAGATTGGAATACCATGTCCAGGATTGAGACTGATTGTTGCTGTCTTCATCAGTCACAAATATGAAAGCCAAATCAGAATCAGGTCTGAAAAATCCGAAGTTGTCATTAAAATCTCTTATTTGAGCATTGGTGGTGGCTGTGTACATAACATCCAAAGCACGCTCAATCGTTGTGAGTCCTTCACCATAGAGTGACTGGTTCATGAGTTGCTGGGCAACAGCATCAAAGATGCTTGTTTCATTTGAACACACAACTCGCCTTGCTGGAAGACCAAGTCCATCGGGCACAACATTAAAATACGCATCCATGGCAACGTGCAAGTATGTATCGAGCACGGCCAAACAAAAGGGAACGTCATTTTCTTGCAAATGATGGAACAAGTCCATGAGCCTCGTTGTGATCAATGATAAATGTGGCTGCATGGATAGTGAATTGTCCAAGACCAGCAACAAATCCAGCGTGGTGTTTTGACCTTGTTTGAAAGTTTGAGTGATTTTTGCTTGTTCGATGGACTTATTGTTGTCTTGATTGAGTTGTTCTTGTTGGTTCTGTTCAGTCGAACATGCGCTTAAAGCAAGGACGATCCATGCACCCAATAAAGCCATTAAAACTTTCGATCTTGAATGTGTGTGTTCCTTCATGATGATCTTTTTTGCAAAGATCAGGCCAGAAGCGTAAAGCACGCAACATATTGATTTTATTGCTATAATCACAAATCAGGTCTTAAACTGTCTAGATCACAATACAGTGGTACCCTGCATGCTGTGTAATTTTTTCATACTTGACGATGTAGAGAGAATGCATTAGAAGGCACACACTATGGCAAGAATTTCAATTGAAGATTGTTTAGGAAAAATTCCCAACCGCTTTGCTTTGGTTCATCTGGCCGCACAAAGGGCCAGACAAATGTCCAGAGGTTCTGTGCGTCTGGTGAACGTTAAAAATAAAAATATTGTCACCTCACTTAGGGAAGTGGCCTTGGGAAAAATATACTTTGAGAAAGAGCTCAACGAAATGCTGGCCAAAGGCGGCAAGTGAACGATTTCGTTTTTTAAATCTATACAGTCTACTATTTTTCAACTAGCGTTTGTGATGCATGAACCAGAAATTTGGTGATTACATCATTGAACGCAAGGTTGCTGTCGGTGGTATGGCCGAAATTTACAAAGCCAGAGACAGTTCAGCCATGCCTTTGGCGATTAAAAAAGTTTTGCCCAATTTGGCATCTCAAGAAAAATTCATTCAAATGTTTTTGGATGAAATCAGAATCGTTACACAATTAACCCATCCCAACATTGTCCAGCTTTATGACTTTGGGTTGATCGATGGTGCTTATTACTACACCATGGAATGGATCGAAGGCCACACATTGGCTCAAATCATGATCATGCAAAAAAACACTGGTCTTGCCATGCCTGTTGACGTGGCCATTTTGATGGTGATCGACATGTGTGATGGACTTCATTATGCGCATGATAAAAAGGATCGTTTTTTAAGACCACTGAACATTGTTCATCGCGATTTAAGTCCTCCCAACATCATGGTCACGCAAGAGGGCGTGTTTAAAATCACCGATTTTGGAATCGCCAAAGTCAGGGATAAAAATTTGCAAACACAGCCGGGTGTCATAAGAGGAAAATTCAGTTACATGTCTCCCGAACAATCTCTGGGTGGGCATTTGGATGCACGTTCTGATCTGTTCAGTTTGGGTGTGATTTTGTACGAATTGATCACATTGAAGCGATTGTTTCTAAGAAAAACTGAGGCGCAAACGCTCGATGCGGTTAGGCTTTGCAAGGTGCCTCCGTTAAAAGAATCCAGAAACGATATTCCATACGAACTTGAAAAAATTTTAAAAAAACTTCTCACGCCAAAAAAAGAAAATCGATTTTCAAACGCAATGGAACTGAAAGATGCCTTTCATGTGATTATGGAGAAGTACTATCCAGAAACAACGAGGATGGATGTTGTGGATTATTTAAAAGGTCTTTTTCCAGACAGCTCTTATGTGCTTAAAACCATGGTGGGCATGGATAGCTTGGCTTATCGTGGACGAAAAAAAACAAAAAACATCAATCCAACGCATACACCTTGGCGAGATCTGATGGATCACCCTTATCTGACTTCACTGATCTGGTGCGCAACGACTTTGGTGTTTGCAGAAATGATTGTTTATTTTTTTAGAGTTCAGTGAAATGAATATAAACTATTCATTGTGATTTTTTACACTTTGGTTTAATGCACCCTTCATGTCACAGAGCCATAAAAAAGCACAAACCCTTGAGGGACAAAATGTGGAAGTGTTTCTTCAAACCCCACTGTTTAGATTTAAATATTTGTACGATAAAGAAGAAAGAGAGCTCATGGAAAACATTGTGAGGATTTCCGGACTGCTTTTGAAGGAAACACAATTGGGTGTGCTTATACAGGTCAAAGCCATCAGCAATTTAAAAGTGGTTGAAAAAGAACTTCCGTTTGAGACCATTTTTATACCCATGAACAAAGTGGATTTTATTGTGGTGAAACAGTGAGCATTGAATTTGAGAACAAAACCATCATGGAATTGGAAGACTTGGAGCTCAACGAGAAAAGAGTTCTTGTGAGGGTTGATTTTAATGTACCTGTAAACGACGGTGTTGTCTTGGATGATTTTCGGATTCGTTGCGCGATACCAACCATCAAACACTTGCTTGAGAGAAAGTGCAAGGTGGTTTTGATGTCACATCTGGGAAGACCAAATGGTCAACATAACGAAAAATATTCATTGCTGCCGGTTGCTTCCAAGCTTTCAGCGCTGATGGATCACAATGTTATATTGCCCGACGATTGCATCGGTGATGGGGTGAAAAAAAACATCATTGATCAAAAGGCTGATGAAATCATTCTTTTGGAAAATTTAAGATTTCATTCACAAGAAGAGGCCAACGACAAAGATTTTGCTTTGGAACTTAAAAACAATTGTGATGTTTTCATCAACGATGCTTTTGGTGCGCTACACCGTGCGCATGCATCAACGGATCAATTGCCACGCTTGTTTAAACAAAAGGCCATGGGGTTTTTGGTTCGAGATGAACTTAAACATTTGGGTCAATTAAATCAAAACCCAGAAAAACCATTTATGTTGATTTTGGGTGGGGCAAAAGTTTCGGACAAAGTCAAAGTCCTCGAGCGTATGTTTAGGAAAGTGGACGCCATGTTGATTGGCGGAGCAATGTCGCTCACATTTTTAAAAGCACTTGGCGTTGAAGTTGGACAATCAAAAGTTGAGTCTGATGCGGTTTTGACGGCGAAAAAAATTTTAGAACAAGCAAGGGAACGAAACGTACGCATTGATTTGCCTATTGATTTTGTGGTGGCCGGTCAAATTGAAAAGGATGCACAACATAAAACCGTGTTAAGAAGTGACATTCCAAAAGACATGATGGCTTTGGACATTGGACCTAAAACCGTACAAAAATATTTGGATATTTTGTGTGGTGCTAAAACGGTGTTTTGGAATGGACCCATGGGTTGTTTTGAAACAGCACCCTTTGACAATGGTACCAATCAGCTTGCGCAAGGTTTGGCAGCGCAAAATTCGATACGCATTGTTGGTGGCGGCGACAGTGCAAGTGCCCTGTTACAATCTGGGCATGCAAATGAGATGACGCACATCTCGACTGGAGGCGGGGCCTCGTTGGAATATCTTGAGGGCAAGGCTTTGCCCGGTTTGAAGGCGTTGGCTGTTTAAGTGTTTGAAATTTTACATTCGAATTTTGTGTAGCAATAAAAAATAAGGTAGAAACTGCGAGCATGCGAAGATCGATTTTCATCGGCAATTGGAAAATGAACCACACGGTTGGATCAGCCATTCGTTTGGTGACGGAATTGAGAACAAAGCTTTCTGGAAAATTGGAAATGGATATTGTGATTGCGCCGCCTTTCACGCTGTTGCACCCATTGGAAATAGCCGTGTTGGATTCACCCATTGAATTGGGGGCTCAGAACGTTCATTGGGAAGATCGAGGCGCTTTTACCGGAGAAGTCTCCAGCGCCATGTTGGCCGATGTTTCTTGCAAGTATTGCATCGTTGGACATTCAGAGCGAAGGACGCTTTTTAATGAAAGCGATCAGTTCGTGAACAAAAAAATCTTAAATTTGCTGGATCACGGGATCAAACCGGTTCTTTGTGTCGGAGAGACGCAAAGCGAAAGAAAAAACGGTCAGACCACTGAAGTTCTTCAAAGACAACTTCAGTTGGGTTTGAGATCAGTTAATGCATTGCAATCAACAGAATTGGTGATTGCTTATGAGCCTGTTTGGGCGATTGGAACACAAACCCCCGCCAGTCCGGCAATGGCGCAAGAAGCGCATGTGTACATCAGGGAGCAATTGGGAAATATTTTTCGAAAGGATGTTGCTCAAGACATCCGAATCGTTTATGGAGGCTCGGTGAACCCTTCCAATATTGCTGGATTTATGGACCAAAAGGACATAGATGGCGCGTTAATTGGTGGTGCGAGTCTTGAAAGTGATTCGTTTTTAAAAATCGTTTTTAGTGGGAGTGAATAGTGGAAACCTTAATCACAGTTTTTCATGTTGTTATTTGTTTGTTTTTGATCGTCCTTGTGCTTTCTCAGCACGGTAAGGGCGCAGATGCTGGCGCCAATTTTGGTAGCTCACAGGCCATGATTGGAACCAAAGGCGCTCCGACTTTTCTTTTAAAAGTCACTGTGTCCAGCGCGATTTTATTCATGATCACCAGTTTGATTCTGGCTTACATGTCAGCTCAAAGCGCAAGCAAAACAGTGTTTGATCCTAAGGATCAATCTTTAAAAATGCCCACCACACAATCAAGTCCTTCGGCTTCACAAAGTGATGCAAACGAAGCTTCAAAAAGTGCGGTAGAAACACCTCAAGATCAGGGTGCACCAAAAGAATGAAAGATGTTTGGATACTAGGATGTGCTCGTACGCCCATAGGATCGTTCTTAGGAACTCTCAGTGAATTTTCTGCGCCTTTGTTAGGCTCATCGGTCATCGCACAGTCAATCGTTCGAGCTGGCGTTGATCCGGCTGATGTTTCTGAAGTCTTGATGGGGCATGTGCTTGGTGCCGCTTGCGGACAAGCTCCAGCCAGGCAAGCTTCAATTTTTGCCGGTTTACCCAATCACGTGCCTGCAACAACTGTATCAAAAGTGTGTGGTTCAGGCATGAAAGCGATCATCTTGGGTATGCAAGGCATACAAAGCGGACACTGCAACGTGGTGGTTGTTGGTGGCATGGAGAGCATGTCCAATGCTCCTTTGGCTTTGATGAACCATCGAAAGGGTTCAAAAATGGGTCATGAAAAAATGTTGGATACGATGATTCATGATGGGCTTTGGGATGTTTACAATCAAATTCACATGGGTGAGGCAGCTGAGTTTTGTGTAAAAGAAAAAAACATTTCCAGGCAAAGACAAGATGAATTTGCAAAAAAAAGTTTTACTAAAGCACAAACGGCCATGGCCAACGGATGGTTTAAAGAAGAAATTACACCCATCGTATCGGTCAAAACCAATGTTTCAGTTGATCAGGATGAAGGTCCGCACAAGGCTGCGTTTGAGAAATTTGCAAAATTAAAACCGGTTTTTGTTCAAGATGGAACCATCACAGCCGCAAATGCTTCAACCATCAATGACGGTGCTGCCGCTTTGGTTTTGGCTTGCCCTCAGTGGGCGATGGCACGTGGTTTAAAACCCATGGCCGTGA
>JAYRVV010000230.1:0-11356 GCA_041918415.1 Bdellovibrionota bacterium
ACAAGCACAAACACTGCTTCACAAGGAGCAAGATGTATAAAACCGTCATCATGATTTGTTTTTTATTTGGTTTATCCAGTGCACAAGATCACAGGCAAGCCCTTTCTCGTCATCTTGAATCGTTAAGGCCCATGATCAAAGAACAATTACACGTCAAAGCCAAGCACGAACTTTATTTATCAGAGCAAAGAAAATTAATTCAAGCAGGCTTTAACCTTGAACAAACGCTCTTGATTTTAAAAAGCAAAGAGTTTATGGCCTTTCAAAATCAAATTCTTAATCACCCCCATGTGCTCCAAAGCATAGAACAGGCAAGTCAGCGCTTAAGCAATCCAAGCACGATCCTCAATCATCTTTTACAACATAAAACAAAGCAAATCGATCAGCAAACCATGCTTAAGCATGAAAACACAACCAAGCACCAAGGACAAATCAATGGTTATGACGCAAATGCTGATAGAAAAAGTCTTAAAAGTAAAATTGTGCAATGGATCAAGGATAAGTTGTTTGTTTAGATGTAAACATGAAATAAATATTGCTCATAACGGCGCACATCGTCTTGTTTTTATTGATTCTTTCTTTACAATTATTGTTGCGCCCATGCTTGTTGAACCAAAGCCAAGGAGACTATGTTAAAAAACCGCCGCGCATTAACAGTGGCCGTGATTGCAGGATTTTTATCCCTTGTTGTTTTTCATTTGTATTTTTCCAAGGAAGAACGCAGGTTAAAAGGCAATTATGAAATGATCAGTGTATTGGTGGCCACCAAGGACATCATGCGCTACGAAAGAATTGAACAAGACATGGTGACTTTGGTCAGCATTCCAAAACCCTATGTCGCTCCACTTGCCGTGCTTCAAAGCGAAAAAGACAAAGTGGTGGGCTTTAACATGGCCGATGCACCCATCAAACAAGGGGAGCAAATTACAAAAACAAAATTAGCCCTGATGGGAGAAGGCGGTATTTCACCCATCATACCAACCAAAATGCGAGCATGCACCGTCGCGATCAACGAAGTCACCGGCGTTTCCGGCTTGATTCGAAACCGTGACACCGTTGATGTCATCGCCACGTTCCGTGTCACAGACCAAAAATCAAAGATTGGCCAAAACATTCATGCCATCACGATGTTTCAAAACGTGCCGGTGTTATCTGTTGGCCGCAATTACATGTTTGATCGACAAGACCAGGGTACGCAAGATAACAAAAAACTTTTTTCAAGCAACCAAAACGATCTTGGTTTCTCAAGCGTCACCTTGTTGTTAAACCAAAGACAATGCATGGATCTTGTGGTTGCACAAGAAGCGGGCGAAATTTCTTTAGCCTTACGATCTTATCACGATCGATTCGACGCCGGACAGGAATCAACCTTGAAAGATATACCGTCTACAACGGAATCAGCTACGGGTATTAAAAGTTCCATTCAAATATCAAAGCAACCACGTTGGTTGGAAATCAGAGGACACGAATCAAGCTATGTACAATAAATCGATAACATCTTTTTTGATTCTAATATTGTTTGCAACGATGGGGTTTTCTCAAAACAAAGAAGAAACTTATTTGATCGTTAACAATCCCAAAATTAAAAAATTTAACTACAAAATTGGAAACATCACCATTGGTAGCTCAAACATCGTCAATTTTAAGGCCGATCGACAAAACGATAGAATCACTTTGTTTCCAAAAAATCCAGGCACCACCCTCATGATGGTGTTTGATCAAAAAGGCACTCAGAAGGATGTCCTTGAATTGGTGGTGTACCCAAGAGATCCAGAACGTCTCTTGGACCAAGTGAGACAATTACTCGTCGATGTTGAAGGCATCAACATACGTAAAGTTAATGAAAAGATCATCATTGATGGCGAAGTTTTTTTGCCTTCCGATGCTGATCGAATTAAAAAAGTTGCGGCAACTTCGTCAGACATCGTTGATTTATCAAAAATGAGCCCAGACACAAGTCGCATCATTGCCAAAAGAATTCAAAAAGAAATCGGACTTGACGAGGTCGGCGTGCGTTCCATTCGAAATCAAATCATCTTGGAAGGTGAAGTGTATTCGGAGGCGGCAAAATCAAAAGCTGAGAAGATCGCAAAGCTCTACGACGACAACATCATCAATGCCCTTGAAGTCAGAGAAGTACCCAGACCCCCAAGCCTTCAACCCACCATAGAGATAACGGCACATTTTGTTGAGGTATCAAAGAATTTTTCAAAGAATTTTAATTTTAGATGGAACCCTGTTCCACGCGTTGGCACTTCTTTGTCCTACACATTCAACCCTGTTTCAGGCAGCGACAACTTCAACGGTTCCATCAGTTCTACGGCAACAGACCTTTTACCCAAACTTAATTATTTTAAAGCTTTGGGCGTCGCACGTGTGTTGGAAAATCCATCGGTGTCAGTCAAAAGTGGTGAATCCGCATTGATCGAAAGTGGAAGCCGTATTGGATTTCCTGTGGCTCAAGGCAACGGTACAGTATCCATTGAGTTTCAAGATGTGGGAGCAAAGTTAAAAATCAACCCCTATGCACGAGGCCAGGAAATTGACATGAACATTTCACTTAAAATCAGCTCGCTTGGAGCTCCATCTGTTTCGGGCGCCGTGAACATCGAACAAAGCGCAATTGAAACAACACAGATAGTTCGATCAGGCGAATCCGTTGTCATTGGCGGTTTGGTAAGACAATCATTTCGTCAAATATTGGATCGTCCGCCAACGGCTGGTTCATCCTTGGTTTCAGGTCAGGGCCAGAACTCATCGCTGATTGATCCTTTCCCTTTGGGTTCTTTGTTTACCTTGTTTAAGTCAAATGATTTAAGCAAGGATCAAACCCAATTCATGGTTTTCATCACACCCAAAATCGTCAAACATGCAAAAGACGCAAACCAAGACATCAAAGACAAATTCAACCTTTATGAAATTTATCCACAAGACACATCAAGCCCAACCAACACCAGCGGGGAGTAAGTGGCATCCATCCTAAGCATTTTAAGTCCAAAAAATATGGTCGGAGCCAGCACGTTTGCACTCCATTTGTCATGGATGTTATCTAGACAAAGCAAAGGTAAAGTTCTGCTGTTGGACATGGATGGCAGTAATTGTTTGGACGTTTCGGTTATGCTTGGCATTAAACCAAATGCCAGTGTTCTGACACTTCACAAAACATCCAATCGAATATTGGAACAAGATTTGATGAGTCAACTTTCCATGATTGACAATCATCTGTACTTTTTACCATCACTACCAAAACCCGGAAGCTTGGAAGCAATCGATTTGAATAACCTTCAGATGTTTATCAAACTTTTACATGAACATTTTCAATACATTGTTTGCGACATTGGATCTCATTGGCCAGAACAGGCCCTTGCCATAATGGAGTTATCCAATCTTAACATGTTCATCACATCAGCAGATATTTTGTCACTTTCAAAAGCGACACATGCCTTAGAAGCCTATCAAGGCTATGGTTTTTCAAACGATAGCGTTAAAATTGTGGTCAACAAATTTGAAGAATCCGATGGCATGAACGAATCCATTTTAATGCAAAAATTAAAAAGACCTATTTTTGCAGTTCTACCCGACATCGGCCAGGAAACCAAGCAAGCTCTTTTGGAAGGTAAAACCATTGCGCAACTTTTTCCTCGCTCACAGTACATTGTTGTTATGGATAAAATTTTACTTGAACTTTTAACCAAAAATCTTATCAAACCCAAAGCACAACATGGTGTAAACAGCTTAAACATCGTGGAGCAAACCCAAGTTGAAATTGGTGATCAACAAGATTGGAAAGATGAAATCAAACTAAAAATTCATCAACGTTTAATGGATGTCATGGATTTTAAACGCCTATCCATGGAAGAATTCAATCGACAAGACAGCAATGCCATTGAAGAGTTAAGAGAAAAGACAAGACAAGCCGTTTTATCCATCATCGATGAACTTAAGGAAATCAAAACGCGACAAGATCGAAATGCCATTGCCAAAGAAGTTCTCAATGAAGCCTTGGGACTTGGACCCCTTGAAGATTTGCTTAGCGATTCAAACATCACTGAAATCATGGTGAATGGTTTCAATCAAATATATTGTGAGCAATCAGGCAAATTAAAAAAAATAGATTCTAAATTCACTTCCAATCGTCAATTGCTTGGAGTGATTGAACGAATCGTTGCGCCCGTCGGTCGAAGAATCGATGAGAAAACACCCATGGTGGATGCAAGACTCAAAGATGGATCGCGTGTCCACGCCATCATTCCACCTTTATCCATCAACGGACCAATGCTCACCATCAGAAAGTTTAAAAACAGTATTTTAACACCAAAAAACCTGATTGAGCTCGGTGCAATGTCCAACGAAATATCCACATTTTTAGATGCATGCGTAAAAGCCAAGCTTAATGTTCTGGTTTCAGGTGGAACCGGTACAGGTAAAACAACTTTGCTTAACGTTTTATCAAATTTTATACCCAACGACGAACGCATCATCACTGTAGAAGATTCCGCTGAACTTAAACTTTCTCAACCTCATGTTGGAAGACTTGAATCCAGACCCGCCAATCTGCAAGGCGAAGGGGCCATTTCGATTAGAGAGCTTGTGAGAAACACTTTACGCATGCGCCCTGACCGTATCATTGTGGGCGAGTGCCGCGGCGCTGAAGCTCTGGACATGTTGCAAGCCATGAACACAGGTCATGATGGCTCCATGACAACCATTCACTCAAATTCCCCAAAAGACTGTATGGCCAGACTTGAAACCCTGGTGATGTTTTCAGGAATGGATTTGCCATCCAAAGCAATCAGAGAACAGATTTCCAGTGCCATCAATTTGGTCATACAACTTTCAAGACTCAATGATGGTTCAAGAAAAATAACTGCTGTCACCCAAGTGGTTGGTATGAGTACAAAAGAGCAAAACTCCATTGAGCTCAAAGACATATTTTTATACAAGCAAACAGGATTTGACTCTAGGTCCAATGTCGTAGGCCACTACGTATACACTGGTCAAGTGCCGACTTTTCTTGATCGATTTGAGCGCGTGGGGATTAACTTGAATGAAATATTTTTTTCAAAACTTAAGACGAGTTAATTCATGGCTCAAATGGTTGTAACACTAACTTCTCTGATCTTGGCCGGCGCACTGGCCATGTTCGTTTATCATTTTTATCCAACCATTGAAGCTAAAATCAAAGCCACATGGGACGCACATTTAAAATATTCCCTTATGATGATAGACAAACTTTACCTAACCATAACTTACAGAAATATTTTATTTTTCACTTTTTCACCTTGCATCCTGTTTGCTTCATTGGCTTTTATGGTTTCCAAGGGATTTGGTGTGATCACTCTGGTGATCACTTTGGCGTTTGCGTGGTTAGGGTTAAACATGTTCAGGTTGATTTTAAGCATGCTGTGGCAAAGAAGGCTTTTAACATTTGACTCACAATTGGTCGATGGTTTAAATCTGATCGCCAATTCACTAAAATCTGGATTAAACTTGGATCAATCCATTTCTGTTTTAACCAAAGAAATGTCAGGCCCCATTGCACAGGAATTTCAATTCATGTTAAATCAAAAAAATTTGGGACTATCCATCGATGAAGCTTTGGAAAAAATGCTACAGAGAATTCCAAGCAACGATTTAAGTGTTGCCATTCATTCGGTTTTGATTTTAAGAGAAACCGGTGGTGATCTCACTGAAACATTCGATGTCATCGCTTCGACCATTCGTGAAAGAAGAAAAGTGGATGGACAAATTCAAAGCATGACAGCTCAAGGTAAACTTCAAGGCATCATTCTTTTGTTCATGCCTTTGGTCTTTGCCCTCATTGTCAACACATTATCTCCAGGTTATTTCACACCCATGCTTAGCACCACCATTGGGTGGATCATTTTGTTACTGGTGGTGGTCTTACAAATCATTGGGTTTTTATGGATCAAAAAGATCGTCACCATCGAAGTTTAACCCTATGGATGGTTTTCATTTCCAACCTCCTTTTTGCAGCTCCACATAGGGGCTTTGTTTTAAATTTGCATGCCGGACTGAAGACAAATGAAATACATACACTTATTGATGAAATTAAAAATCTTCAAGCCAACAGTGTGGCATTTAAATTTGAAGAATTCACAAAGTCTGAAAACACCTTCGAAATCTACCCTAACCCAGAAAGAACTGTCCCTTACACCACATTAAAAAGTGCCATTGAGCATGCACACATGCTTGGGCTGTCTGTAACGCTTCTTCCGGTTTTATTGTTACAAACACCTTCAAGCGATGAACACTGGAGAGGTAACATCAAACCCAAAAGCATCTCGAGGTGGTTTTTTCATTATGGACAATTTTTAGAAAAATACATTTTGTTGGCAAATTTAACTAACGTAAAAACTTTCAGCATAGGATCAGAACTTTCATCCATGGAATATGAAGTGGATGAATGGAAAAAACTTATCCGACATATAAAATCCATTTACAAAGGCGATTTGATTTATACATTTAACTGGGATCATTTAAGTTACACTGTTGCATGGCAATCATTGGATGGCTTGGGCATTTCAGCTTATTATGAATTGGCCAAACCGAACACGGCCACAACTTTAGAAAACCTCATGGACACATATCGTCCCATTCAAGCAAAAATAAAGCAGTGGTCTTTACATTATCAAAAACCGGTCTATTTCATGGAAATTGGTTTTCCAAGCCGGCGCAATGGACTTTACAATCCTTGGAACCACACCATAGAATCTGAGTCCAGTGACATGCTCGTACAGTCCATGGGTTTTGAGGCCTTTTTAAAAACATTTTACAATCATCCAAAAACCCATGCCGTGTACATCTATGAATGGTCAAAAAATGGCGGCCCACAAGATCGAGGGTACAGTCCAAGAGGTAAAAAAGGATTGGACCTGATCAAAGATTATTTTAATCGAACCTGAAAAAGCACCATCTGCTTCGTTTACTTCAAGCCAAACGAATCAAAATCATTCCAAAAAATAAAATCTTTAAGTTTTTCAATCATGACAATTTTTTTGGGCTCTTTTATGTTGTACCAAATACGCATCATCGGCACTGTGATGTGGTGAATTTTTTGATGGGTAAAACATATTTTGTGTTGATGTTGTTGTGAAACAATACAATCGATTTCACCCGTTTTTTGATGAATTGACACAACCCATTCAGATTGATCTTCATACACAACACGAAAACTTAGATCATCAAGTTTGATGTATTTCTTAACTTTTGCATCCTTTAACTTATATGGAAGAGCAAACAAAAAATACATCGCTTCATTCTCATTTATTAAATTAACGCTTTGGTGATTGAGATTATATGTTTTAATGTTTGTTAATTGAACTTGCTCACCTTTAAACAACATTCGATGACTGGCCTTATGTAAAAGCTGTCCTGACTGATTGAATCGCTCATAACTGTATTGAACATCCCTGAGTTGATAAAACGACGAAGAGCTTCCATGTGCGCCTTCAATGGTGTTTAAAAACGAACGTGAACCTTTGGCATGCGAAAGAACAGAAAAAATCATCACAATCAATAAGCTATAAGTATATGAATACATTGATCAATTTATACGATTTTAAAGAGAAAAAAACAATGTCATCAACAGTTAAATTTGTGGTAGAATGCTATTTATGCGATGCATTATTTTATTGCTTGTTGGTCTTGGTTTTGGGGTTTTTGCCCAAAACACCGTCAATCAAACACTCAACACCCTTGGACAAAACGTCCTGAATTCACAAAGCAGCGGGTGCACGGTGGGGTCAAACAAAACGTCAGCTCTACAAAGCAAAGACATGAAACTGCCGCCATCTTATGACGATAAATGCCCCAGCGGAAAGTCTTGGGCAGAGTGCATGATTGATCGCTTTAAGACGAAGTAGATTGCTTCTGAGCCTCTTTTTGAATGAACTCATCGAGGAGTTCTCTATCTTTGTCATCCATGGATTGAAAACCAACGCCCATGCCTTTTAATATTTTTGGATTTTGTTTCTCATCAAGATTGATCCATTTCACCACTCCCAACACTTCGAAAACGTATTCAATGTTGGGCAAAGTGAACCGAAGTGTGACTTGTGCACCCACGGGCATGACGTTTTCAGTTTCAATGAATAGGCCACCTTCACTCAAGTTGGTCGAGTAGTCATAAAAATATGTCCCTTGTGATTCATAATCCACCAAAGCCCGAATCATGATTCTGGGCTTCTTTCGTGTGTCTTTTATTCCAGAGGCCATGGCTTTTCTCCTTGTCCAAGTTTGACCGCTTCTTCATTGACAGGCGCAACCATACCATCAATCACATTGACTTTCCAAATAAGCACATGTTTGGGTGTTTTTAAATCAAAGCAAATCACTTCATAATGACCATAAAACTGGCTGAGTGTTTTGAGCGAACATTCGCGTGAGGATGGTAAAATCCATTGATCGATCGATTGGCCGAGCTTGCCATGTTTGGTGTTTACATTTTGAACCAAATTCATCGCATGTTTATAATCTTGTTGATTGAACATCATTTGAGTGAAGGCCATTAAACCCAGCATCACCACAATCAAAAAAAATGCAATCATCCACTGGCTTTTACCAAGATTCATCACGCTTCAACCATAACCTCTTCAATGGCTCGATCGGATGCTTTTAAAATCATAAATTTCATTTGTCCGTGCATGATCCATTCGTTGTCTTTGGGTATTCGACCAAATTTGGTGAGTAAAAAGCCGGCCAATGTTTCATACGAACCCTGCGGAATTTTTTGAATGAGCAAGTCGTTGATCCGCTCAATTGAAATTCTGCCTTTAACTTTCATTTTTTTGGCTTCTATGATTTCAATCAGTCCTGTGTTCACATCATGCTCATCTTCAATGTCACCAACAACTTCTTCAATCACATCTTCAAGCGTGATCATTCCAATCACCCCACCATACTCATTCACGCACATCACAAGGCTTTCGCATCTTCTTTGCATGAAAAGCAACAACTCATCAAGCAAGATGGTGCCGGGAACAAAAAGAATAGGCCTCACAATCTGCTCAACTTTAACACTCATGTCTTCATTCAAAAGCAAATCATAATAACTGATCCAACCAATGACATGATCCACCCTATGGGAATAAACTGGCAAGCGACTATAACCACTGTCCTTAAAAACATGGGCGGCTTGATCAAGCGTCATGTGCTGACTCACCGATATGACATCCACCAAAGATATCATTTTGTACCTTGCACTCATTTCAGAAAATGACAAAACCCGATCGACCATTTCTTTCTCAATCACTCGGTGCGCTTGAGGACCCTCAGAGGCATGCAATAAAAATTCAAGCTCTTCGCGAGTGACAAACGGTGTCTTTTTATGAAACTCCACACCCAACATGGAAGTCACCTGTCTGGCAATCCACGCAACGATCGCAACCAAGGGTGACAGAAGCTTTGAAAATAGATTTAAAGGTAAGATCAAGTTGGGCGCTATGCGATCGGCCTGACTTGCGAAAATCGCTTTTGGAATAGCTTCACCCAATATTAAAATAACAGGGGTTGTGATCAGCAAGGTGAGCAATTCATATTCTTTACCAAAGCGTCCAATGATAAAATGTGTAAGAAAAGTATTTAGTGTGAGATTGGCAATGTTTGTTCCAAGCAGAGTTGTGCCCAGTAATTTTTCTGGATGTTCAAGGGCCTTAAGCAACAACGCGGCCCTTTTTGAACCTTTTTCAAATAAATGTCTCAAGTATGTTTTGTTGATCGACACAATGGCCATTTCAGATCCTGAAAAAAAGGCTTCAAATAAAACACAAATGATTGAAATCAACAACACAATCATCTTTGACCATCCTCGATGTCACGCTCGTCTTCAATGGAGCCAAATATTTCTTCCAAAACATCTTCCAAAGTCACCACTCCAATGATGGTTTTACTTTCCTCATCAATCACTGCGGCAAAATGCATCTTTCTGGTTTTAAACTTTGAGAACAATTCCAAAGCATTGGTTTTGGCATTGACAACAAGTGGTTTTCTTAAAAAAGGCTCAATGTTGTGCGATTTATTCAACATACTTTGATGAATCAAATCTTTTGCATACAACACACCCAACACTTCACTTCTTTGTCGATTTAAAACCGGATATCTTGAAAACTTTTCTTTGTGTACATGTTTCAATGTTTCTTCAATGGTCATATCAGGATAGACACAAGAGACTTGATCCAAGCGAGTCATGATGTTGATCACCGTTACATCATCCAATCTAAACACATTGTGAATTAGATTTTTTTCTTGCGAATCAATCACCCCTTCTTGCCAACCAACATCCACCATGGTTCGAAACATTTCTTCCGTAATCTTTTCATTTTTCGTTTTCTCTAAATGGAAAAATTTTAATATTTTATCTGGGATCCAGGCAAGAGCCTTACGTATTGGATAAACCACCCTAGAGAAAGCGTCCAAAAATGGCGTGTTTGCCAACGCAACTTTTTCGCTGTATTTCAATCCCAGGGTTTTGGGTATGATCTCACCAAAAACGATGATGAAAGGCAATATTAAAAGAACTGTCACCAATGACAGCTTTGTATCGTTTTTGATGCTAGAATTAAACCAATCATAAACCAAGGATGCCCCAAGCACACCAATGGCGATGTTTGTGATTTCATTTCCAATTAAAAATGTAGAGATCAGTTCTGTTGGACGATCTAAAAGTTTTTTAGCTTTTTGATATTTTTTTTCACTGATTTTGCTTAAGCGACGAATCTTGAATCGACCCAATGAAAAAAAAGCAGACTCAGTGCTTGAAAAAATAGCCGAAATAAACAAAAGCAAAAAAAACAGAAAAAGCTTAAAGTGGTCCATTCATTAATCACATGGAGGCATGCAATTGTCTTAACCCTGCTCCCTTGTTTTTTGAAGATGGGCTGGCTTTCTTTTTGGTACCACCATTAAGATTGAATGCGATTTCGAGAACCTGATCCACAGTGGATACCGGAATGATCTTAACGCCTTCCAAATAATTTGCTGGGATTTCTTCCAGATCTTTTTGATTTGCAAACGGAATCATGATGATTTCTATTTTTGACCTTTTAGCTGCCAAAACTTTTTCTCTTATTCCACCCACAGGCATGACCCGACCACGCAATGTGATTTCACCCGTCATGGCGATTTTTCGATTGATGGGTTTTCGCGTGAGAGCAGAAATGATGGACGTTGCCATGGTCACACCAGCAGAAGGCCCATCTTTGGGAATGGCACCTGCGGGCACATGGATGTGTATGTCACGTTTTTGAAACAACACATCGTTAATGTTCAACTCTTTTGCATTGGAACGTGCGTAAGAAAGTGCGGCCCTTGCAGATTCTTTCATCACATCACCCAA
>JAYRVV010000231.1:0-7603 GCA_041918415.1 Bdellovibrionota bacterium
GCAAAGAAAGACAAAGTCAGTTTTTATCCAAAGATGCGGTTGAGAAAGCTTGTGAGCGAACACAACTGCATTTAAACAGCACCCTGTTTTTTGAATTGTACAGTTACCTGCAAGGCATACCCAGAATCAACATAGGCTATTCGTTTGCCGTATACAATCCAATGATCGACCCATCTCGAGCTTTGTACAACCTTGTTGAGGAGGCCAGAGAAATTGCTGAGCTTCAAACCTCGCAAACCGAACTTAAAAACCGTGGTCGCTTGCAAAAAGTGATTTTGGAAACCCAGATCCACACCATTTACCAACCCATCATCAATATTGATGATCAAACCATCATGGGCTACGAATCGCTCACACGAGGTCCAGAACACTCTGAAATCGAAGCTCCCGTCATTTTATTTAAATTAGCCGAAGACACTGGTTTATTGTTTGAACTCGATCGCTTGTGTAGAAAACAAGCCATCATTAATGCCCAAACCAAAGCCGTGGGTCGAAAATTGTTTGTCAACACACTACCCAATTTAACCCACAAACCCGATCTTGAAGCCAAGCAGTTTTTACATTTGCTTGACCGATACAACATTGATCCAAAAGACGTTGTTTTTGAAATCACAGAAAGAAACGCTGTTGAGAGATACTCAAGTTTTAGGCAAGCATTAAAGTTTTATACAGATCTTGGCATATCCATCGCCATCGATGATGTCGGGGCCGGATATTCCAGTCTTGAAGCCATCATGGAAATCGAACCCAAATTTGTCAAGATAGACGCTTCGATCATTCGCGGAGCAGCCAAACACAAAGGCAAACAAGAGATGCTCAAAGCCTTAAGCGCACTTTCAAGCTCCATCAACGCCCAAACCATCGCTGAAGGCATAGAGACCGTCGAAGATTTCAAAATGGTAAAAAAACTAAACATCCATTTTGGTCAGGGTTATTTGTTTGCCAAACCAGGGCGCGCCTTTCCAGACACCACCATCATTCAATGATGGGGCTGTAGAATAATTGACCATCTTCTTCGTTCTCGCTCATTCGACATCCTCACGCACGGCTTAAGTGCGCTGCGGTGGCTCGTTCGCTGCGGCCTCGAATCTGGAACAATTCTTCAACAGCCCAAAAACTGTATTTTTCTACATTCCCATGATGGGCTTTGCAGTCAAGTTTGATGCTGATGACCTAACCGACCTTTAAGGATTGTCTCGTCGTCAGGTATTATAAGTTTGTTTTCACAAAACGGTTGGCAATCCCATCATGCAACCTTAAGTTCAATTTCATATCGCAGTTTGTTTTTATCTAAGATCTCTTGAAGTGAAAGCGAAACAAATCGAACGGAAGAATATTTTAGAGCCTTAGCAAAACGCTCTGCCCTTTCGGGACTAACCCATTTTCTTCCTTTTTCGATGTCATTGAGATGGGACCTGGAAATCGACAGCTTTTTTGCAAAAACACTTTGAGATATTTCTTCACTGAGCCGTATGGCCTCCAAAAGTTTGCCAAGCGTCAATGGCCCCCCCGTGACTTTCATCAACAGGGGAAGAAGATTACCTTTTGCTTTATTTGCCATATTCATGTTTATCCACCCTTTCAACCAAGACAAAACGAATCACTTCACCACGCAACGTATAGTAAGCTCTCCATCCCCTACCTAAACGGATGGATCGATACCCACGTAGCATTCCAACACAAGGCTCATCGTGATGCCCAGGTATTTTTCGAACTTCTTCTAATCCTCTCAATTGCACATCCTCAACCCAATCTTGCAGTTTTATTAAAATATGCATGGGAATTTGACCCTTACGGATTTGCTTTTCTAAAGCCTTTCCCTTTTGAACCACGTTTATCACAAACAAGAATGATTGTACACCTACAAGGTGTACAAAGCAAGCATTCATTTAAAGTACACTCAAAGTCCAACTGGACCAAAGGTCATAAAGGTAGCAAAGATTGCTTGTTTAAATCATAGGACAACTGATGCAATAGACCCAAATTGTAAACAATGTATTTGATCTCTAAAATTGAAACATACACACTGTAAGCAAAAATCATGTACACGGCCAATGCGTGAACGTAGGTTGGAAGTAAGCCGGCTGCTCTTGCACCTCCAAACAAAAACACCACAATCGTTGCCAAACAGGCCATGGTCATGGGAGGAAACAGTTTTCTTTTGATCTGTAAAACAATTGCCCAATAATCATCCCTTTTTTTGGGATCAAGAGATACAATCACTTCTTTGATTTTTTTTCCCGTTCCAATGAAATAAAACATCGTCATGCTGTGTGCGAGCAACAACAAAATCACTGTTGTAAAACTTGAAGTGATATGATTTTGCATGAAAGAATGTACACCCCAAACCTTCAAGCCCGATAGTACGGTGATGACAAAAAAAACATTTCCGGTGAGAATTAGGCTGATGAGTGCTGAAGGCATTTTAATGACCGGCCAAATATCTTTCCGCGTCCAGCGCAGCCATGCAACCTGATCCCGCTGCTGTTATGGCCTGACGATAAACATGGTCTTGAACATCGCCACAGGCAAACACCCCGGCCACGTTCGTTTTTGTACCATGTGTTGTTTTAATGTACCCGTTTTCGTCAAGAACAATTTGATCTTTAAAGAGTTGCGTGTTGGGTTCATGCCCGATGGCGACAAACAATCCGGTCACGCTCATGGTTTCGATGTTGTTGGTTTGAATGTTTTTTATTTCAATGGTCTCAAGTCCGTTTGAACCCAAAGCCTTTTGAACAACACAATTAAGTCTCCATTGAATTTTTGGATTTTTTCTTGCACGCTCTTGCATGATTTGCGAAGCCCTCAATTGCTCGCGCCTGTGAATCAACGTGACCTTTGAAGCGAAGCGGGTTAAAAATATGGCCTCTTCCATGGCCGAATCACCTCCACCGACAACCGCTATCTCTTGGTTTCTAAAAAATGCACCGTCACAGGTGGCGCACGTGGAAACGCCCTTACCCATGAGCTGACTTTCGCCCTCAAATCCTAAAAGTTTAGACTTGGCACCCGTCGCGATGATCACGGTGTGGGTTTGATACACCTTATCCCCCACAAACACCGAGTAGGGTTTTTTTGAAAAATCGACTTTGCTCACATCCTTGGACTCTATGCGAGTTCCAAATCTAATGGCTTGCTCTTTAAACTGGGCCATCAATTCTGGTCCCATGACACCTTTTGGAAAACCTGGAAAATTTTCCACTTCAGTCGTGTTCATCAATTGCCCCCCAGAAAGATAACCCTCGATCATGAGGGGATTTAACAATGCCCTTGCGGTGTATATGGCTGCGGTCAAACCAGCCGGACCTGAACCGATGATGATCGTGTTTTCCATAGGGGCATACGTTTAAACTTTTAAAAAGCAGCTGTAAAGTGGTTTTCATTTTAAAGTTTTTATGTCACAATGCCTTCATCGTGAGTAAAAATGACGAAAGAAGAAAAGACGGACCAAGAATAGATTTAACGCTTGACGTAGATCTTGGTGCCTACGGGCAATATGAGTTTTACAAAATGCTTAACTTGTCATCTGGTGGCGCTTTCATCAAATCAAGAAACCTTCAATCTGTGGGAACCATTATAAAACTGAAATTTAAATTGCCACACACCGACGACACCATTGAGGCGACTGGAGAAGTGATGTGGGTGTATGATCAAAGGGGAAGCACAGACAACAATGTCTCCGGCATGGGCATTAAATTTAACGACATCGACCCGAAGGACAAAATCAGAATTAACGCCTTTGTCCAATCACAAATCACTTAAAAGCAAATTAATCAATGAAGCAAAGACCCCTGATCGGCATTGCCTGTCAATACATCAAAAGCAAACGTGATCGAGACGTACTTGGCGTTAACATCAACTACGCAAGGAGCGTCTATGAAGCTGGGGCAGACGTGGTGATATTAAACCCCATGAACAAGAACATGGCTCGCATCGTCAGTCAGTTGGATGGCCTCATGCTGGTTGGAGGCGATGACATACACCCGAAATTTTATCATGAGAAAATCAAAAAAAACATCGAGTTTTCACTTTCACCTGATGAACGAACCCTGTTTGAAATGCGACTGTTAAAGAAATATTTAAAAACAAAAAAACCTTTTTTAGGCATTTGTCTTGGATGTCAGACTTTGAACGTGGTGATGGGAGGTACACTGATTCAGGACATTCCAAGCTTAATTGAAAGCAAGATCAATCACAGACTGGATCTTCACCAAGTGCTTGTTCATCAAGACACACATGCTTTCAACATTTTTAAGTCAAGTCGATTTAAAATCAACACCAACCATCATCAGGCCATAGGGCAACTGGGCAGACAGCTTTTAATCAGCGCTGTTTCACCCGATGGCGTTGTTGAAGCCATTGAGCTTAAAGGTCATCCTTTTGCTCTAGGCATTCAGTGGCATCCGGAAGAAACAAGGCTAAACCCTCAAAGCAAAAGGCTTTTTTTAAGCTTTGTCAGAGCTGTTAAATATCGCATGAAAAAAAATAAATTATTTTCATCGATGTTGTGTTAGAATTGCTATTCAACCAACCCTTCCGTAGTATGTAATGACGACCAAGCAAAGGAAGGAATTCATGCGTTTAAAAAATCGATCTAAAGTTAAGGGCTCTGCCATGTTCATGACCGTTGTATTGATTGGCGTTGGCACGGTTGGCCTTATAGCCTTCATGAGTTTGACCAATGTGTTTCAGGGAAGATTCGGCATACGTCAGCGCTTGTTTGGATCCAAAGGTAAGTCCCTTTCAGCCATCGAAATTGCCCAAGACGATTTGCTTGAACGAGCCAAAAAAGGTGACTGGTCCACGGTGCTTGGTTCAAATCAAATGCAAAACCACGTGAACGTTGGTCTGGTTATTCCTGATGCGAGCACTTACACACGCTTAAACCCTGTGCCTAGATTTACGATCAATGACAGTAAATCAAGCATTCGCATTTATTATGAACCTGAGCTTGTGACAGGCCAAACACAAAGCACTTACCCTGCGTACTACCCCAAGCATTTTAATGTTTACATCGAGACGGAAAACACAGAAAGCGGCGAAAAACAAACCGTTGCTTCAAAAGTAAAGGTCGATGCGCAAAGAACTTCTGACTTTACAGTGGCCATCATGGGTGATGTCAACTTCACATTGCCACCCGGACAATATTCGGGACCAAAATACTTTGCCGCAACGACAGATGCTAAATTTGGTTTTGGGGGTTTTTACTGGCCTTGGACAAACACCATTCCTACGGGATACAGCAACGTTGATTTTAGTGGACCCACATACACCAAATTGACGACCGTCAACAGCAGCAATTGGACGGTACAAAAAAATGCAAGTAACCAAAAAATCATTGGACTGCCTTCAACCACAGATTTTGTAACAAACGTCGATTACCAAATTTTAACCACCCCGAGCGCTTGGAACACGCAGGCTTCGACGGAGGCCACCAGTGAAAACACAAGCAACACCAACAATGTTTTGTTAAACAGCGATATAGGCACAGGGCACATTTGCCTTCTTTTCAACGGACAAACCATCACCAAACACGCTTGCAACAACGACAATCCATTACCCGAAGCAAGGTACGGTACAGTACAAGCAACATATTCATCGAG
Organism: Bdellovibrionota bacterium; assembly: GCA_041918415.1. Taxonomy (GTDB): domain Bacteria; phylum Bdellovibrionota_G; class JALEGL01; order JALEGL01; family JALEGL01; genus JAYRVV01. Next base: position 5,607 of record JAYRVV010000231.1, read on the forward strand.
CACATTGCCCAAGTATATTTACTGTGACAATTGCGAACTGCACATCAAAGGCACACTCTCCCAGTCTCTTAGCATTGCCACCACGGGCAATGTTTGGATTGAAGGAGACATTCAGTACACCAATCAATCGGATGACTCAAACATCGTGTTTAGCTTGGCCACCACCAAAGATATCATCATTCCCTCAACCGTACCCAATCGCATCTACCCTCACATCAGCAACACGGCTGATACTTTTTCAACAGACAGTGCCTACCCAAGCAAAGCCAGCAATTTTGTCATCAATGGCGATCGTGATGGCACAGCCAATGTCTTTGGTAACCTTGACCTAGATGGGGCTTATTATGCTGATGGTTGGCTGCGCATCCAAGGGGCCAATGGTACATTGGCCACAAGCGAAACAGCCACCAAAACATTTTCAACTTTCTCCACGGCTTGCACAAGTACAAGCACAAGCCCCTGCGCGCAGACGGTTTATACTTCTACAGGCGTTGCTTACTTGACTCGCGCCGATGCAACTTTTGGTGCGACAATGTCTTTTTTTAACAGTAGCGCTGGCACATGGGCTTTAAGAGGCAATCCTGTCTTATGTAGGCCCACAAGTTTTACAAGCCTCAGTGTTGTCACCAACCCTGAAGCCAACACGACAAACTGTGCGAAAGAAAACATCATCGTCAGACAATATTCATTGGCACTCAATGTGTTTGGAAGCATGGTCACCAAGTACATGGATCAATTCAACATCGAGGGGCAAGGCTTTATTCAATTTAATCCAAGATGGGATTCAAGGCTCATGGAAGAATCACTGTTCGGTATACCCAAGCTCAATCAATCAAAGGCCGTTGTGTTGTGGCAAAAAAACATTGAAGGTTTTAACAAAGACAACATTAAATTCCCAAAAACCAACCCAGGATAATAACTGTGATTGTTTTGCAAAGTAGTCCAAACGCCAAAGCCTTTGGCTTAATTGAGCTCATGGTTGGCTTGGTGATAAGCGCGCTTTTGGTGGCCGGTGGCTTTTACTTTGTTAAATCAAGCGTCACTCAGTCAACTCAATCCATCTCGGGCATTCAAAAACAACTGAAGGCAGAAACCATCCTCGATGACATCTCCAATCAAGTCATCAGCATCACAGAATTAGCTGACGCTTCCATGCCTGCCAAGATGATTAAACAAAGCTCACTTTGCGGAGGACTCGATGTGCCCTCTGCACTCATTGCCTACCCTGGCTTTTCAAAAGAAGCTGTCTCAAACCAAAACACAACATTCGACCCTTCTAACAGTTCCTTAATCACCAATAAAAATTACGATGCCATTCGACTGATCTCCATCGCCTCCAGCGGACAATCCGTTAACCTCGCCAACAACACTTCAGGCGTCCCTTACCCAACCAACACTTCACCCTACCAAATCGTCGTCAACGAAGCTGACCATTTGCAATTCAATGTCGGTGACTACGTCATCCTGGCCGATTACTCAGATAAACGCCTCGTACGCCTAACAGGCAAAGCCTCAGGACCTGACAGCGGCAAATACGCACTTTACTTCTCTGATGCTTCCATCTGGAACCAAGACAGAACTTACTTGAAAAAATACGGCTACTTTAACACCACACAAAAAGCTGACCCTTCCGGCGCTTACATCTTAAAAGCCAGTGTCAGAACCTATGCCTATTCACCCACAGATAAAAAACTTTACGTCAACACTCATGAAAAAGACGATGGTTTTAATCCATTAACCAACACCTTTGGCACGGCAGGTGAAGCACATGAGTGGACGCCCATCTTGGATGATGTCGAGCACTTTCAAATTTATTACATCGTCAAAGACCCGGCCAACACCAAAGAACGCTTCGAAACGCGTAACCCTCAAGTTGATAAGCCAAAAGCTCTCATCGATGAATGCTCAAATGAACTGGGACAACCCTTGCTCACACAAGTTCGAACAATACTAAGAACAAAAAACAAAACTTACGAAAGACTAAGCTCTGTGCCTAA
>JAYRVV010000232.1:0-4964 GCA_041918415.1 Bdellovibrionota bacterium
AACTTCAACAATTCCTTGATTTTTGCATCGTCAGCTCCATCAAACACCGGCGTTGCCATGGACACACCTTCGCTTGACAACAATTTGGCACATCTCGCAATATCAGTGCTGGATGCTTTTTGAAGTTGTGCGAGATCTGCTTCGCGGTTAAAGATTTTCATCAACTGTTCACGAACGGCATCGGTTTTTTGATTTTCATCAAGCATTTTTTGAATTTGAACACCCAAAGAACGACCGGCCCATCCCAAATGCGTTTCAAGAATTTGCCCCACGTTCATACGAGAAGGCACACCAAGTGGATTAAGCACCACATCTACAGGAGTACCATCTTCCAAATAGGGCATGTCTTCAGCGGGCAAAATACGGGACACAACACCTTTGTTTCCGTGTCGTCCGGCCATTTTATCTCCCACTTGAATTTTTCTTTTGATGGCCACATAAACGCGAACCATCTTGATCACACCTGGAAGAAGCTCATCGCCACCTTTCAAGCGTTCAATTTTTTCGCCAAACACGTGTTTAACGGCCTCATTCTGTTCATTCAAATTATCCAATATCGTCACGATGTCTTTTTCAAGTTGCTCACCATTTTCGACTGAAATGTCTTTGAAAGATGACTTGGGCAATTGAGTTAATATTTCTTTGGTCAATGTGCTGCCCTTTTTCAAAAGAACGTCACCTTTTTTGTCTGTCAATTGACTTGCCACTGTTTGTCCATCAAGCATTTCAATGATGCGATCAAAGGCCGATTCTCGAATGATTTTAACTTGATCTTCTTGGTCTTGAAGCAAACGACGTACATGTATGTCTTCGATTTCTTTTGCGCGAGCGTCTTTCTCAACACCTTCACGGGAAAACACCTGAACGTCAATCACTGTGCCACGAACACCTGGGGGCACCTTTAAAGACGTATCTTTAACATCGCCAGCTTTGTCGCCAAAGATGGCTCGAAGTAATTTTTCCTCTGGTGACAATTGGGTTTCACCCTTGGGTGTGATTTTACCCACCAAAATATCGCCGGGAATAACTTCTGCACCAATGCGAATGATGCCTGATTCGTCGATGTTTTTTAAACCTTCTTCACCAACATTGGGAATGTCACGCGTGACTTCTTCTTTACCAAGTTTGGTGTCTCTTGCAAACAGTTCAAAGGTTTCAATGTGAACCGATGTGTAAACATCTTCCGTCACCAAACGCTCTGAGAGCAAGATGGAATCTTCAAAGTTATAACCGCCCCAAGGCATGAACGCCACAATGACGTTTTTACCAAGAGCCAATTCACCCTTGGACGTCGATGGGCCATCCACAATGACATCGCCTCTTTTAACTTTGTCACCTTTTTGGACAATGGGTTTTTGATTGATGCACGTGCCTTGATTGGACCTTTGATATTTAACCAAATTGTAAATGTCGACTTCAGGTCCGGTGTCACCTTTGCTGCGTCGATTGACTCGAACAACAATGCGGCTGGCATCAACACTTTCGACCACACCATCGTTCATGGCCACCAGTGCAGCACCAGAATCTCTGGCCACAATGGCTTCCATACCCGTACCTACAATCGGTGCCTGAGCCTTGAGCAAAGGCACAGCCTGACGTTGCATGTTCGATCCCATGAGCGCACGGTTGGCGTCATCATTTTCCAAAAACGGAATGAGACCAGCAGCAACCGAAACCAACTGATTGGGAGAAACGTCCATCAGCGTGATTTCTTTTGGATCAACCATCATGGTATCTCCAGCTTTGCGTGCAGAAACCAAAGCATCTTTTAATTTTCCATTTTTGTCGATCAGTGCATTCGCCTGAGCAATGACGTGTTTTTCTTCCTCAAGTGCAGAATAATAAGCAACTTCATCGGTCACTTTTCCGTCCACAACTTTTAAATACGGTGTTTCAATAAAGCCGTAGTCATTCACACGTGCATAGGTTGAAAGCGATGCAATCAAACCAATGTTTGGACCTTCAGGTGTTTCTACAGGACAAATTCTACCGTAGTGTGTGGTGTGAACGTCACGAACTTCAAAGCCTGCTCGTTCACGCGTTAAACCACCTGGCCCCAAAGCTGACAATCTACGCTTGTGGGTGATGGCCGATAAGGGGTTTGTTTGATCCATGAATTGCGAAAGTTGGCTTGAAGCAAAAAATTCTTTAATCACCGCTGTGACTGGTTTCGAGTTGATCAGCTCATGTGGCATGAGCGTTTCAATGTCCTGCAAGCTCATGCGCTCACGAATGGCACGTTCCATACGCACAAGACCCACGCGGTATTGAATTTCAACCAACTCACCCACCGCACGAACCCGTCGATTACCCAAATGATCAATGTCATCGGTTTGGCCTAAACCATTTTTAAGATCGATCAAATATCGAAGCGTGTGCAAGATGTCTTGAGGATCCAAAGTCTTTTTGTACAAGTCGGTGTCAAAACCAAACTTGTGATTAATTTTTAATCGACCCACAGGAGACAAATCGTATCGTTCAGGGTTAAAAAATAAGTTTTCGAAAAACGCCGTTGCGGTTTCAAGTGTGGGAGGTTCACCCGGTCTTAAACGCGCATAAATTTCCATCAAGGAATCATTTTGACTAGAAACCTTATCGATCATCAAAGTGTTGCGAAGGGCGCCAGACACATTGATGTTGTCAATGAACAGCAAGCGTATACTTTTGATGCCTTTACCTTTTAATTGCTCCAACACATCTTCGGTCAGATCTTGGTTCACCCCGAGCAAAACCTCACCCGTTGATGGATCCACAACATCTGTGGCGCTGATGCGACCTATGATGTCGTCAATGACCGTTGGAATTTCTTTGATGCCAGCTTGTTCAATTTTTTTCAAAGCAAGTTTGGTAAATTTTTTGTCTTGCTTGACCAAAACTTCAGCGCTCTTTGGATGTTTGATGTCTTTGTAAGCAATTTGTCCGGGCAACACATCCAACACAACCGATTTTGTGTATGTATCTTTTGAGCCGAAATAAATTTCTTCTGACTTAAAGAAGAAATTGAGCATTTGCTCAACAGAAAAACCCAACGCGCGAAGCAAAATTGTGGCAGGCATTTTTCTTCTTCGATCAATTCTAACGTACACAACGTCCCTGTGATCATATTCAAAATCAAGCCAAGAACCGCGATAAGGCAACAGCCTTGCCGAGAAAAGCACATTGCTTCTTGAAACTGTGCTGCTGTCTTTTTCTGAATCAAAAAACACACCTGGAGAACGATGCAATTGGCTGACCACCACCCGTTCGGTTCCGTTAATGATGAACGTACCATCTGCGGTCATCAAGGGGATTTCACCAAAGTAAACCACCTGTTCTTTAACATCGCGAATGGATCCGGTGGGGGCACCTTCTGATGTGTCCCAAACAACCAACCTCACAACCACCCTCAAGGGTGCCGCATAAGTCATTCCTCTTTGCAAACATTCATCGACATCATATTTTGGATCTTCAAGTTTGTAAGACACAAACTCTAAAGAAACATTTTCATTGAAATCTTTAATCGGGAAAACCGACTTGAACACACCTTGCAAGCCCATGTCTTTACGCTGATCTTCAGATATGTCCATCTGAAGAAAATTTTCATACGACTTTCTTTGTATATCAATCAAGTTGGGTACTTGCACCACAGACTTGATTGAAGAAAAGTTTTTTCGCGGACGAGACAAATGACTAGTAAAGGATGACATTCGATGTTCTCCTCAATGAATGTTTGGAAAGACTTCCGTCTTTCAAAATGTTGTGCTTGCTTATATTCAAAAGTTTCTTAAGAAAGAACGACGACAGCGCCTTCTTTTTCCAATTCAACTTTCATTTTTTCAGCTTCTTCTTTTGGTACGTTGGCTTTGATTTCTTTAGGTGCGCCATCAACCAAATCTTTGGCTTCTTTCAAACCCAAACTTGTCATAGTACGAACCACTTTGATCACGTTGATTTTTTTGTCTCCTGAGGACTTCAAAGTAACCGTGAATTCGGTTTTTTCAGCTGCGGCAGCTGCTTGAGGAGCGGCTGCAATGCCTGCAACAGCCACTGGAGCTGCGCTAACGCCGAATTTCTTTTCCAATGTGTCAACTAGTTCTTTGAGTTCCAATACGGTCATGGACTCAATAAACTCAACCAATTGTTCTTTTGTCATTTTTTCACCCATTTTACTCTCCCTAATTATTTGCCCTGTTCTTCTTTTTGTCTTCGGACAGCGTCAAGGGCATAAACCAACTTCCGAAGCATACCACTTAAACCATGAACCAAACCTGCATAGGGCGATTGCAATGAACCGACCAAGCGTGAAAGCAAGACTTGTTTACTGGGTATGTCGGCCAGCGCTTTCACTTGGGTTTGATCAAGCAAGGACCCATCCAAGATCCCCGCAATAACTTTAAACTTTTCATTTTCTTTGGCGAACTCATCAAGCAATTTGGCCAAAGCCACAGGATCTGACTTTGTGTAAGCCAAACTGGTCGGACCCTTAAACGAAGGGCTTAAAGCCTCCAATGAAGTTCCCTTAATGGCAATTTGAGCCAAATTGTTTTTAATCACCTTAAATTGTGCGCCTTCTTTGCGAAGTTTTGCACGAAACGCCGTGATGGACTCCACCGTCACACCAGAGCAATGGCCAACAATGGCCGCGTTAACCCCCTTGAGGGTTTCGGTCAACACGCCAACTTGATTCTCTTTGGCTTTACGATTTGGGCTTAATCCAGTCATCAATCACCTCACAAATATTGGGCAGGATCAATGTTGATCCCAGGGCCCATGGTTGTTGAAAGCGTGATTTTCTTGATGTAGACACCCTTGGCTGATGACGGCTTAACTTTCACGATGGCCTCCATGACAGTTTGCATGTTTTCTGTCAACTGATTGCTTGAAAAAGATGCCTTGCCAAGCAATGTGTGCAAATTTCCGGATTTGTCGGCCTTGAAATCCACCTTACCCTTTTTTACATCTTTCACACTTTTGGTCACATCTGT
>JAYRVV010000233.1:0-3278 GCA_041918415.1 Bdellovibrionota bacterium
ATGGCAAAAAAGTAATCTGAAATGCCATAACTTGCACGTTCAGGATTTAAAACTTTCAAATACAAAATACCGTCAATATGAACTTGAACGTTGTCTTTGGTGATGCAAACTTGTTCGGGTATATCAAGTGCTTGTTCTTTTAATGAGTGCTTGTATCGAATGACATCGAAGAAAGGTACGAGAATATGAAAGCCAGCTTCCAATACTCCTGCAAATTTTCCAAGCCTTTCAACAATGTAAGCCGATTGTTGGGGTACAACAATCGCAGTTTTGGCGATTACGGTGATGATGAAACCGGCCAAAATTAAAAAAACAATTAAACCTCCCGACATGTTAACTCTCCTTATTTTTAATGTTTAGTTTTAAACCATCTGCACTTTCAATCAAAGCCTGTTGACCTTTAACAAGCACAGATTTTCCAATGTTTTTTGCAGTCCATTGACTTCCTCGAAATTCAACTTTCCCTTCTTGATTAACTTCTATTGTTTCATTTGTCACAACTTGTTGGTTGATGAAAGAATCGACATTGTCCTTTGAAACCTTTATGTCAAACTGAATCAGTAATTTTTTTCTAAAAAAAAGCAGGCCTAAGACCGAAAAAATTGAAAACAAGAACCACTGTATCCAGGGTGCAATTGAATCAACAAAATAAACCAAAAGACCCACTGAGATTGCGGACAAACCAAAAAACAAGACAAACATAGCGCCTGGAGTTAAAACCTCCAGTATCAATAAAATCAAACCGAAAACGCACCAATGCCACCAGATCATAGTGGCTGACTCTATCGAAGTAGGCCCTTAAGTCAACGATTTGAGATGTTCTGCCTCAAAACTTTTTGGGAGTAACTTTGAAAGCAAGTATTGGGTGTTTTTTCCTTTTGCATCTAAACAAATGACAATTAAATCATTACAAAATTCTTTTAACAGTTGCCTGCACTTACCGCATGGAGTGGCGCCGTTTTGAGTGTAAACACAAATGGCTACAAATGAGTTTTGCCCATGGATTAAGGCATTGTAAATGGCGGTTTGTTCGGCGCAAGCACAAACAAAATTGGCGCTTTCGATGTTGCTGCCTTTAAAGAATTGACCGGTTTTTGTTTGTAAGCATGCACCAACGGCGTAGTTGGAATAAGGCGAGTACGATTTTTTTGATGCCTCAATGGCATAGCGTTTTAATTTTTTAAGATTTGGCTTCATCGAATTTAGAAATATCACCATTTAAAACATCAATCATAAAATTTTTTAAAAAATATGCGCAGTAATATTCAAATTTTTTATCATCCCATTCACAACGAAATTCACTATAGTTTGTAACAGACTTGCCGCCAAAGCGTCTGATCAATTGGGATAATGTGAAAAGATGGGGTTGGCCAGATTGTATTGTTTTGGTGTTAATCTTTAAGCAAAGGACAAGGTCAGTGTCTTTGGGGTGTGTATAAAGTTCAATGTACATTAAAGAATGGTCGTAGCGCTCACAATCTGCGCGCACCGTTTTGGTAAACCCAAATTTTGTCTCAAGAAATTCAAGTGGCTGTTTGTGGTTTCTTGTCATGAATCAGAATCTAGTCTACATCACTTTTGTCAGCAAAGAATACCACTTTTATTGCAAAGGAGATTTGATATGCCGCTTCATCCTGTTGTTGTTCACTTCCCGATTGTGCTTTCGGTGATAGTTCTTGTTCTGTCATTAATATTTATAATTTCTTTTTATCGTTATGGTTTTAGGCGTTCGTTTTGGATTATTCTTGTTTCTATGCAGTTTGGTATGCTTGCCAGTTCTGTTGTTTCAGTCAAATTGGGAGAGAAAGATGAAGAGCGTGTTGAAAATAGTGCCAATGAGTCTGTACTTCATGATCACGAAGAATGGGGTGAAAAAATTCCCATTGTGGCATTCGTAGCGATGGTGTTGTCCCTTTTGCCCTTTTTCCTTAAAAAAAGAAGCATCCTTTTGGTTTCTCTTTATTGTTTGCTTGCGTGTGTGCAACTTGCTTTTGTGTTTAAAGCCGGTCACACAGGCGGGCGCTTGGTGTATGAAGGGGGAGCCGCATGCGTCTATCAAACAAGTGGCTCACAAAACACATCTTGGATGGATGAGGAATAAATAAATTATTTCAACACCAAAACAGGACATGAGCTTTGGCCAATCAATTGACGGGTGATGCTTCCGCCCATCAAGGAACGAATGGGGCTGTTCTTGCTGGAAACCACAATAAGATCAGCGCTTTGATTTTTTGATTGCTTAAAAAGCAAATCAACAGTGGAGCCCAAATGGGTTTTCACATTCATTTTAAATGAAATATTTTGTGCACGAACCATTTTTTCGATTTGATTTACAAAATTCTGTACGTAATCTCTGTAAACTTTTATTTTTGGGTTGTTTCTGTCCATGAGTGGGTGATTTTCATAATCGAGTTGTGCATGGTGAAAAAAAGTAACCTCGGCATTTAAGTATTTAAAAATGGGAATCATTTTTTTAATTTGCCTTAATGTGTGCTCATCAAAATCGATGGCAACAAACACATTCTTTATTTTCTTTTTTGACTTTATTTTTGGATTTAACAACAAAACATGAATGGGGCTTTGGTGTATGAGTGTCTGAGCAAAACTTCCCAGGATGAATTTTTTAAAACCCTTCAACGATTGTGTGTAAGTTGCAATCAAGTCGGCCTTTTTCGATTTGGCAAGTCGAATCAATTGGTCACAAGCTTCGGTGGTTGAAAGTGTTTCATGATCAACAACGTGGATGTTGTTGGGTTTGATGTTGGATTTTATTTTTTTAAAATTCGAGCAAATGATTTCTTTTGGATAAAGTGAAAAACGCTCTTTCAAATCAACATCAAAAGCCAAAGAAAGATCCGGTTCCGTGTGTGTTGCAACAAACCCAACGTGTACATCCTCAGATTTTTTTGAAAAAGAACGAATGGTCGAGAGCATGCTTCTGGTGTTGCTGATTTTTTGATGAAAGGGCTCATAGGCAAGCAGTGTTTTCATGTTGTTCCTTTGTCGTTGATCACAGTAAAACTTACTACAGCATTATCGATGACAGTTCAAAAAAATTAGTTGAAAGATTTGACATTCAATTAAATCACTCCAAAATAGTGTGTTTTTAAATGAAAGCAAACCAGCTCAAGATGCTAAGTTTTGATAAAAAAGATTTTTTAGCGGGCATATCCGTATTTCTTGTTGCCTTGCCACTGTGCTTGGGTATTGCACTTGCGTCCAATGCCCCGTTATTTTCCGGTCTTGTGGCTGGCATCGTTGGAGGTATCTTGGTGGGC
>JAYRVV010000234.1:0-2341 GCA_041918415.1 Bdellovibrionota bacterium
AATAAAAAATCAACCCGAGGATCTTAAATTTTTGATTAAGATCTATGCCGCGAGTTTATTTGTCTTGCCGTTTTGAAAAAAGGAAAAGCTTTTAAACCGCATCAGCAACAAAGAAACAGAAATGATCAATGCCCCAACAAGTTGTATGGTTTTTGGCAAGCGATTCAAAAAAACCACATCTATGATAATCGCCACAAAAGGCACGGTGTAAGTCACGGCAGAGGCCAATACAGCACCAAATCGATGAATCAGATCGTAGTAAATCACCCAGGCCAGTGCGGTCGACACAAGTCCCAAATAGATGAGAGCCCAAACGCTGCTCATTTGAAATGTTTCATGGTGAATCACATGTTTTCCATCCATCACCCAAACGACAGGTGTCAAAAACAAAACCCCACCGATGGCTTGATAAAACATGCTCCAATGCGCGCTAACGACTTGCCCCATTTTTCGAACCAAACTGGTTCCAAGCCCATAACTGACAGCCATCATCACAATGGCCAAAAGACCAGCCAAGGGTGATTGCAAAGAGGCTTGCCCCAAAGCTGGAGACAGCACCAACACAATGCCACCAAAACCCAAAAGCACAGCAAAGATGTTTTTCTTATTTGGAATTTCGGTTTTAAGCAAAAACCATGAATACAGAGCCACAAACAAGGGCACGGTGGAGTTGATGATCGAGGCCACAGCTGGGTCAACCGTTTTTTCACCCCAAAACAAGCAAGCCCATGGAAAACCCAAAGTCACAACACCAATGCCCATCAGCTTTAATTTCGTATGGCCATTATCCTTGAACGCAATGCCCTTAAAGTAAGCATACAAACCCAAAACCGCTCCGCCAATGGCTATTCGAATCAAGGCGGCAAAAAAAGGTGAAAAACTGATGAGGCTTTCCCTGATGGCAATGAAGGAGCAACCCCAGAAACAAGTTAGCAATATAAAGGATAAAGCAAAGCCCATGGAAGCGCTTGGTTTATCACAAACACATAACAATTGAAACGACCAAATTGTAATACGCTTAAATATTCAAAAACTTCACAAGTGTTTAGAATTAAAGTAAAAGCCAATAAATGAATGAACAATACTACGGCATGGGTTTACCCATCGACATCTCTACACATGGTCACCAAATTGATAAACTGTTTTATTCTTTGCATGTTTTCATGCTTTTGCTGTTTGTCTTTTGGTTTTGCTTTTTAACTTACACGCTCATTAAATTTCGTGCCAGAGCTGGCCACAAAGCCACGTACAAACCCCAAATGGGTAAATGGTCGAGCTATTTGGAAATTGCTGTGGCCGTCGCTGAAGTTTTGTTTTTAATCATTCTGGCTTTTCCCGCATGGAAGGCTGCCAAAACACTTCGCCCATCCGGACCTGACGTCGTCAATGTGCGTGTCATTGCAGAGCAATTTGCTTGGAACATTCATTACCCCGGTCAAGACGGTGTGTTTGGCAAAACATCTTATGAACAGATGAACTCAGACAATCCGGTTGGCCTTGATCGCGAAGATCCTAACGCGAAAGACGACATCATCACCATCAATCAATTGCATGTACCGGTCAACAGGCCCGTGATGATTCGCTTAAGCTCGAAAGATGTTATCCATAGTTTTTTTGTACCTGTGCTTAGAATCAAACAAGATGCCAACCCAGGTTTAACCTATCCAGTTGTGTTTGAGGCCAAACAGACGGGTGATTTTGAGATTGCCTGCGCTCAACTGTGTGGTTTAGGACACTACCGCATGAGGGGCGCCATTTCGGTTAAAAGCAACGAAGACTACGAAGCCTGGCTAAAACAAACATTTGAAGAACAACAAAGTTATCAATAGTAAGGAGAACACCGTGAGCGATTCACACGATCAACACAGTTTAGGATTTTGGAGAAAGTACGTTTTTTCGCTCGATCACAAAGTGATTGGAATTCAATATGGCATCACTTCTTTGGTTTTTTTGTTTGTTGGATTTTGCCTTTTGATGCTTTTAAGATGGCAACTGGCCTATCCCAACCAGGCCGTACCATTGATCGGTCAGTTTCTATTCAAAGACACCATGGGCATCATGCCCCCTGAATTTTACAATCAGTTGGGCGCCATGCATGGAACCATCATGGTCTTTTTGGGTGTTGTGCCTTTGGCCGTGGGCGCGTTTGGTAATTATTTGATGCCGCTGCAAATTGGTGCTGCTGATATGGCATTTCCAAAACTTAACATGATGAGCTACTGGCTTAACTTGGTCGGTGGCATTGTGATGATTTCAAGTTTCTTTTTTGTGGGTGGCGCTCCTCAATCGGGTTGGACTTCTTACGTTCCACTGTCAACCATCGCGCCTGTCAGTCAAACCG
>JAYRVV010000235.1:0-1912 GCA_041918415.1 Bdellovibrionota bacterium
GTGAAGGCAGTTTACGAATCGAGCGCGATTCAAGCAAGTCCTTCGATGATTTTGGCTTCCCCGGCCACGAGAAAATTGGCCAGAGAAAGCAACATCAACCTTTCAAAGGTCACACCAAGCGGACAACATGGACGTGTTTTAAAAGAAGATGTTTTAAATTTTGTCAACGTGGCCGACAATCCCAGGCAGGAATATTCTTCTTTGGCTTCACAAAGGGTGCCACTTAAGGGATTAAGAAAAGTTATCGCGCAAAACATGCTACGATCCAAGCAATTTTCCGCCCATTTTACACATGTGGATGAAGTCGACATGACCCGTTTGATCAAAGTGAGAGAAAAAATCAACACACAACTTCAAAGTGAAGGTATCAAAATATCTTACCTGCCCTTTTTGATCAAAGCGGTATGTGTAGGGTTAAAAAAGTACCCTCGGATCAACGCTTCATTGGATGAAGCAAGTATGGAATTGATTTATAAAAATGAGTACAACATCGGCATTGCCATGGCCACCAAGGATGATGATTTGCTTGTGCCGATTGTCAAACATGCGGATCAAAAAAGCATCAAGACCATTGCACAAGATATTTTGGAACTTTCAAATAAAAATCAAAATTCAAAACTGACGCAAAGTGATTTTAAAGATGGCACATTTACCATCACCAGCCTTGGCACCATGGCCGGTTTGCATGCAACCCCAATCATCAATTACCCTGAGCTTGGTATTTTGGGATTTTATCGCATTCAAAAACGACCGGTGGTCATCAACGATCAAGTTGAGATTCGATCAATGGCCAACATTTCCATCACATTAAATCACCGCATTGTTGATGGTTTGATGGGCGCCAATTTTTTAAGAACAGTGATTGATGTTTTAGAAAACCCAGAACTTTTGCTCATCGGATGAAAGGTGAATCAATGAATCAATCTTATGATGTGATCGTTGTTGGGGCCGGACCTGGCGGTTATGTTGCGGCCATACGGCTTGGGCAACTCGGGTTAAAAGTCGCACTGGTTGAAAAAGATGAAGTAGGCGGAGTTTGTTTAAATTGGGGATGCATACCTTCAAAAGCATTAATCCATGTTGCAAAAATCTATGAATCCATTTCACATGCCGCAAGCATGGGCATTGAAGTTTCAAAACCGGTCATGAATTGGTCAAAAACCATTCAATGGAAAAACGCAAACGTCGCAAAGCTTGTCATGGGCATCAAGCACTTGCTTAAGATGAACAAGGTTGACCTGATCAAAGGACGTGCAAACTTTAGCTCTGCACAAACCATTGTTGTGAATCAACAAACGTTTTCATTTAAAAAGGTTATTTTGGCCACGGGATCGAGCCCCATCGAAATTGAGGGTTTTCAAATTGATGGCCGACATGTGCTTGATTCCAAACACGTGTTGGATTTGCCCCAAATACCAAAATCTTTGCTTGTGATTGGTGCAGGTGTGATTGGACTTGAGCTGGGTGTTTTGTTTCACAAATTGGGCTCAAAAGTATCTGTGGTTGAAATGACCAATTCAATATTGCCAGGCGTGGACAAAGATATTTCAAAAAATCTTTTAAAAATATTAAAAGGTAAAGGCATGCAATTTCATTTGTCTTCAAAGGCCAAAAATTATCAACCTAACAAGGATCAATGCGTTGTGGAAATTGAAACGGCTTTGAACACATTAAAAATCGAATGTGAAAAAATCATTCTATCCGTTGGCAGGAGACCTAATTTAAAGGGGCTTGATGTTGTTCACATCCAGCTGGATGAAAATAAAGTGCTTGAAATCAATCAAAACATGCAAACCAAAAACCACAATGTGTATGCCATTGGAGATTTAACGGGCCCTCCCCTTTTGGCACATAAAGCATCCAAGCAAGCCATTGTTGCAGCAGAGCATGCCGCCGGATTAAAAAGTCAGTA
>JAYRVV010000236.1:0-2261 GCA_041918415.1 Bdellovibrionota bacterium
CCAGTGTTACAACTTCGACCAAGGAATTTAAAAAAACAAGTAGCTTTGTATAGTCTTTAACCACGATGTAGGTGATGAGGGCCTGAAAACCTCTGGGTTTGTATTCTCTGGCGCGCATGGATAGATACATACGTTAAAAAACAAAAACGCCCAAGTTTTTTAAGACTTGAGCGCTCTTGTATTGAAGGAAAACAAAATATTTAAAAAAAGATTTAAAAAAACAGGGCGCCGAAGCACCCCATTTTTTATTGAAGGCTCACACGAATAAAACTAAAGTTTAACCCTGTACACATTACCAGATTTCTGTTCAACAACATGTAGTTCCCTTATCACGCGACCTTGAGATGAAACGCCCAATTGGCCATATCCTTTTTCACCGGAGATGTATGTTTTGTGCATGCTTACCTGAAAGGTTGCTTCTATATTGGGTACATAGATTTCTATGCCATCGAGGTTATCGGATTGACACACTTCTGTCTTGTCTTTGTATTCTTCAACAACCTTAAATGAGTTGGCGAAATCATTGTTTATCTTGTTTGGGTAAATTACAACTTGAGACTTGACATTATTATTTTGGGAAAATGATAACATGAACTTATCTGCATTGATTTTAAGGATGGTGACGGTCGCTTCACGCATTTTATCCCGAGGTCTTGGCCCATCGTTTTGCCCAAAACTTACGTTGATGCCAAGAACCATTATAGCCAAAGATACCAATATACTCTTCATAAAACCCCCTACGGTGTATGTCGTTAATGTATCGTTACAACAGTACATACGATGTTTTGTGGTATAAAATCAACAAAAAAACGCGTTATGTATCATAAATAATATTTATACAATGACGCAAATCTTTAAATGGCTTTGATGAATCATGAGCAAAGAAGAAGGGGCCTGTGTACTCACGCAAGCCCCTTCTCCCTTCTTAGGAGTCAACAGTTTCTGTTTACCAACCCGAATGAAAGCCAAAACCAAAGCCTTCGTGGCCAAAATACAAATCCACGTGCTCAGGCCTAAAGTCAAAGCGAGGGGCGCAGTGCCTTCGATAAACGGGGCGATACTGTGGGATGTAGCGCTCACGCTCATACACACGGTGGATCACGCGTGGTGCGTAATGTCGTGTGTGATCTCTACGAAAATGGTGTGACCTTACAAAGGCATGACGATCATGCGCAAAAGCCACATTGGAAACAAACAAACCTAAAACAAAGAAATATGTAAATATTGTTTTCATGATTAAGAATTTAGCAAGAACAAGCTTAACGCACGCTTAACAAATTTTACTTTTTAAACCTGATCAGTACGCTTGCGCCACCTTGTGTGTTTGATAGGAAAAGTTGTGCTTCGTACACATCAACAATCTCATGGGCAATGGCTAAACCTAAGCCTGTACCATGACTTAGAGTTTTTCCCCTTTCAATGGGATTTTGTAAAAGAATTTGATCAAAACCCTTACCGTCATCTTCAATGATTAAATCGATACAACTGGGTTTTTCATCTACGATTAATTTGACTGTTGATGCGCAATGTTTTGCGCTGTTTTCAATGATGTTGCCAAGCAGTTCAAACAAATCACCTTCATCGATTTTTAACGTTGTGTTAGGGTCGCATCTGGTTTCAAACGAGATGTTTTTTTCTTTATACACTTTAGCGATGGAACGAATGAGTTGTTCCAAAATGGGTGTCAACGCAATGGGTCTGAGAAATGGTTTTTGTCCAACCAACGAGGCTTTCTTAAGCTGGTGATCCACCACGGTTTGAGCCATAAAGATTTGCTCCAACATGGCCGGGTTGTTTTGAGCCATGTTGTTGATGGCCGCCAAGGGTGTTTTAATTTGGTGAGCTAAATTATCCAACGATTCTTTAAAACGCTTGCGTTGGGAGCGTTCAAACACCAAAAGTGAATTGAATTGCTTGCTTAAGGGTAAAAGTTCGAAAGGGTAAGTTAAGTTAAGCAGCGTGCTTTGACCATTCTCAATGGCTTTTACATCAGCCTCAATCTTGCCTAAAAACCCAAAGCTCCATTGCAACAGTAAAATCACAATGAGTAGCAATCCAAACAGACCGATGCTTAACCATAAGATCAAATCGCGATCAAACGCGTGCATCTGCGTAAGCCAGGACTGCCCCGTGTTGAATATTGCGACATTGATGAGCCATTCGTTCTGTTTGCTGTTGGTCAATATAACCACACCGTAATTGATCAAAAAGCCCTGATTGATTTTCTCAAACGACCATTGATCTAGACCAAGGTTTTTAAA
>JAYRVV010000237.1:0-1827 GCA_041918415.1 Bdellovibrionota bacterium
AATGAACATCCATTTCATGGTGATGGTCATGCTAACATGTCGTCCGTGAAAAAATCAATTTGATTTGCAATTAAAATTTTAATTCTCCTTTATCAAGCTTTTCCTTTAGCATATTAATTTGAACTTGTTTTTGACTTAACTTTTCATGTGCTTGAAACGCACGATTTCGAACGGACCGATCTTTATCTTCTTCGCTGACTTCCTTTAAAAAATCCAAAGTGCTTACATCTCCCAACCGTTCAATCGCTTGAACAATGGCTTCACGAACTTGTGAATTAGTCTCTAAAGCAAAAGACTTCTTAAGCACTTCAAGGCTTTCGGGAAACGAGATTTTTGAAATTTGGTGTGCCGCCATTTTTCTTAACACCAGAAACTCACTGCTTTGAAGGGTTTGCTTCCAGTATTCAACATTGTTGGCATCAGGGTACGTGAGGGCAAACGCAAAAACCGGTAAAAAAATGAACATCCATTTCATGGTGATGGTCATGCTAACATGTCGTCCGTGAAAAAATCAATGAAAGGCTTGTATCTTCGGTTTAAGAAGAAAAAAGGGTCAAATCATTTGCAAGGTTTTAACAATTTCTTGTATAAACTTTGCAAATTCTAGAGGGCCTCAAAAAGTGCCAGATGCGAGGCTTTGAGACCAAATCGCCCGGAGGTGGACTTCTAGTCCATTGAGGACGATTTGGTTGAAGATAACGAAGCAGATGGTACTTTTTCAGGCCCGATTAACATGTTAAAAACTTTGTGTCACACCAAAATAAAATCTCATGGGACTGTCTTCATTAAGATGTTTTGCCACGTCAAACCTTATCAGCGCTGGGTTTACACCCAAATATTCAACATGAAACCTAAGACCATATCCGACATCATATTGCCACTGACCTGGATCAAACAAATCTTCAAACGAGGTCACAGATTGATTGCTTCCAAAAGCTTGTCGATTCGCCTTTTGCAAAACCGTATCACTCACTGACCCAATGTCACCAAACAAAGCCCCTTGCACCATGCGCACACGAAACAAACCCAAGTTGACATCTAAGTCTTGTTTCAACAGATGACGAAATTCAGCACTGGATAAAAACATGTTTTTACCGGCATAACGATCATCGACAAAAGAAAGACCACGAATACCAAGAATACCCCCAAGCCTTGGCTGTACAAATGTTGGAATGTCTTCTGGACCAGAATGCATCAAGCTTGCCCGTACAGCCACAAAATAATTGGGATGAAACGGCAATATCCACGAAGCCGCTGTTCCAACTTGATAGTAATCGTTTTTTCCACCCAACGCAGCCATTCCAAATGTAGACCACAAACTAAAACCACCACCCTGTAAGGGGTTGGTTAAAGAAAGTTGGCTGCCGGTAAAATAACTTAACGTCACGGAGGTGTTTAAGCCCGAATCTCCAACTTGAACCACTTGGCCAAGGCCACTGGATTCGTCAATGGCCAATGATAGATCTTGATCAAAATGAGAGGCATTCAAACCAACATTCAAGCCATGCGACAATCTTAAGTGATCAACCAAACGCCCAAACAATCTAGTGTAGCTGACACCGCCTCCATAGGTCTCGCCAAAATAATTGAAATGAAAATTATACCGATCATAGCCCTCATATATTTTTCTAATCTGTGATGACACAATGGCAATGGGTTGATTTTCATTGAAATCATAATTCATGATCAGTTCCGTTAATAAAAATTTGTAGCATTTTGGCTGATCATTGTCTGACCGTTTACTTTCAAGCAAACGATATCTTGGATCGATTGAAATTCGCTTAACCTTTGTATCAAGCTCAAAATCAAGCAGCCTTTGCTCATTGC
>JAYRVV010000238.1:0-3370 GCA_041918415.1 Bdellovibrionota bacterium
AAAAGCCTATTTTGGGAGTCAAGTCCAGTCCGCTGGGCTCCGTGGGCATGTTTTGTGGTATTGAAATTGCTGATTTGGAGAGAACGCTGATTGCCATCAAATCAAAACGCATCAAGCCGGTGAGGCTCACAAGATTAAAAGTGAAATTGGGGTCAAGAACAATCCTATCGCCAGTGACCAATGACGTTTTGATTTCTCATTCAAATCCATCGGCAACGTCGAGGTTTTTGCTTAAAATCAACGGTCTTTTGCAAGACGTACGTTCGTCAGGTCTTTGGGTTTCACCGCCAGCGGGCACCACTGGGGGACTATTGAGTGCAGGTGGCGCGGTGATGCCCCTTCAATCAAAGGGTTTCGGCTTTGTGGTGCGCGAGCCTTACGAAATATTTGGATTCACATTGAAACGAAAAAAAGGCATTTTAAAATCAAATCAAAAGCTCATCGTGTATTCAAAAATGAGAAGAGGGGGCATCTACTTGGATGGCTCGCCCAAGCGCATCGATTTTTTAATCGGACAAAAATTACAAATCAGTGCAGACGCGCCCAAATTGAGTGTGTTTTTGTTCAATGAAAAAAGACGAAAGCAATTGATTGAGAGCATATGAAGCAAACCCAAGCTTTTGTACTGAAAAAAATTGATTACGGAGAAAATGATGAAATATTGGGTTTACTCACCAAAGATTTTGGCAAAATCACGGCATTTGCGAAGTCTCGTAAAAAAAGCGTGAAGCGTTTTTGTTCATCCATGGATTTGTTTGCGCGCATCAACGTTGTACTTGATGAGCCCAGAACATCGGGCATGCACAGATTGATTGAAGCCAAAACCATAGATCCCTATTTTGAAATACGTCTCAAACTCAATGCTTTTTTTGATCTCAGTTATCTTTTTGATTGCCTCTGGCACATGCTGCCTGAGCATCATCAAGACCCCGAGGTGTTCGATTGGCTTTGTCAGGTGATGGATCAAATCAAAACGCAACCATTTGATTCAAGAACATCCATTTTAAGAGAGCTTTCTTTGCTTGAATTGCTGGGTTATTGGCCAAGCGATCAAACCTGCATGAATTGCCATCAGTCAAATCTTCCGTTGTTTTATTTGTATTTTGACCACAAGGTGCTTTGCTTACAATGTGCCAAAAGTACAAAATACGCCATTGATTTGGTCCTGATCAATCAGCTCAATCAAGGGTACATCGTCAGCGATCATGTGTGCATGCAAGTCAAAAATCATTTGGATCGGGTCATGGCGATGGTGATTGGCAAAACGCTCAAATCCAAAGAATGTTTAAAAGGAGCAAGTGCATGAACAAATCATCGTTTGAACGATTGGTTCAAATCATGGACAATTTAAGAAAGTCTTGTCCTTGGGATATTGAACAGACCCATGACAGTTTAAAAAAATATTGCTTGGAAGAAGCTTATGAAGTCGTAGAAGCCATTGGTCTTAAAGACGATGTGCTTTTGTGTGAAGAGCTGGGCGATTTGCTATTGCAAGTTGTGTTTCATGCACGCATAGCCAGTGAAAGAAAAGCCTTTGACATTGATCGAGTCATTGAGAACATTTGTGAAAAATTAATTCGTCGTCACCCACATGTGTTTGGACAAAGCAAAAACATACAAACCGGACTGGATGTTAAAAACCAATGGGAAGACATTAAAACACAAGAAGGCAAAATCAAAAAGACATTGGACGTGCCCAAGTCTTTTCCGGCCTTAAAGTATGCGCATGAAATTGGCCTAAACGCATCCAAGGTTCATTTTGATTGGCTAAGGGCCAAAGACGTTTTTGAAAAAGTGAAGGAAGAATTGGCTGAGCTTGAATCGGTGATGCTTCATGATCAGGTCAAAGCCAAAGAAGAGCTGGGTGATCTTTTGTTTTCCATTTCACAGCTGGCCAGGCATTTGAGAATTGATCCAGAGATTGCACTTCGAGATGCTTGTCAAAAGTTCCAAAAGAGGTTTATGAAAATGGAAGCTTATTTAAAGGAGCAAAGCTTAGATTTAAATCATTTAAGCGAGAGTCAAAAAGAGCAAATCTGGCAAGACATTAAAAAATAAAATCCCTAGCTTGCATTAATGCACGGTGAGAAATTTTTTGCGAACTTCGATTAAGGCGTCGTGGATGCTGGTTTGATAATTTTTGACCGCTTGATCAATGTTGCTTTCCAATTCTTTAAACACGTTTTCAATGTCTTGATCATACTGGCTTTTTTTCATGTTCACTCCTTAATTCTAAATGCTTAAGCTATTGAATTATTCAAAATCAGGGCCAAGAAGGATAAAAAATAAATTTCTATAATATCAAATAGTTACCTTAAGATAGCCTGGGGTCTGTCCCCAACATTGCCCCATCAAGTTCCCAAGCGAACGGTATTGTGCTAGGCATGGGCACAACGGGAGCCGGATGCGGCTGAGAGGATGCATGGGCATCGACCGAATGAACTTGAACCAGGTTATGCTGGCGTAAGGATGAGTCATGAATGCACTTTTGGTTCTCAATGGAGAACTGCCAAAAAAAAACAAAGTCTTGCAACTGATCAAAACGCACCCACACATTGTCTGTGCTGACGGCGGTGCCAATGGTCTGATTTCGCTTAACATCAAGCCCGACGTGATTGTCGGTGATTTGGATTCGGTCAGTGCAAAAACACTTTCAAAATGCTCACGATCACTTGTGATTCGTCAAAGCCATCAGGATCAAAGCGATTTTGAAAAATCCCTTTCGTATTTAAAGCAAAATCATTTCAAATCGATCTGTGTTGTGGGGGGCAGTGGTCATCGGACGGATCACGCCTTTTGCAATCACGCTTTGTCGTTTGCTTGGTTAAAATATTTTGATTTGCATTTTTATGAAAAAACATTTCGCATCTATCCCATTGACAAAGCCAGATCATTTAAGGCCAGGCCAAAAAGCATTGTCTCTGTTTTGCCCTTTGGTCAGGTGTTAGGGTTAAAGTACAAAGGCCTTCATTATCAAAATCTAAAAACAATAATTTCTTTTACCAATGTGTTGCAAAGCAATTTTAACACCCGGCCATCTTTTCGCATTGATTTTAAGCGCGGACGCTTATTGGTCTTTGTCGAGCACCATAATGCTTGATGCAAGTAAACTTCATTTCGCACCGGCCGATGTCTGGATGATGCTTGCGTATTTTGTGCTGTCCTACTTGGTTTCAACCCATCTTCCTAAGCTCAAAGATAAAAAACCTGTAACCATGATTTTAATGGGAAGAACATTGACACTGCCTGTGTTTGTTATGACCTTGACATCATCGTGGTACGGTGGGGTTTTGGGGGTTGGTGAAATGACGTACCAGCTGGGTTTTGTTTCATGGCTCATGCAAGGTGTGCCTTATTATGTCTTTGCCAT
>JAYRVV010000239.1:0-7355 GCA_041918415.1 Bdellovibrionota bacterium
CAAAAACAGTGAAACCAATGATAAACAAAGGGACTTCTTCGGGCATGGGTAAACCAAGCCCGCATATCAACAGAACGACGATCATGGCGACAAACAGCCATTCCATCGAGTGGTTGGCTGGCTGATTGATCCAATTGATGAGAAAATCTCCAAGCATTTTAAAGGTTTGACACAATAGCTTTAGCGGGGTCAATCGTCAATAAGCTAAATGAAATGGAGGATTTGCATCAATGCTGCAAAATGCATAAATACGTAACTTGAATTACCAGCAAAAAGACTTGAGGTTGAAAAAAAGTTACGGTATAGTATTTCCCTATGAATTCAACAACTTTTAGCCAAAGAAGACAAACCATGCAAACAAAAGTTTCACAAGAAAACTCAGCAGAATCAACCTTGATTGCGGTCGATTGGGAACGCATCAAAAAGCTTAGGGTCACACAAAAGATCATCGATGCCTTAAAAGATCTTCAGGTTGAAGGGGTGTTTTTAACACCCGCCAATCGTCGAAAGGATGCTCGTAAAAAATATCTGGGTTATGGCACTTCAAAAATGTTGCTGGAGTCGGAAAGTGATTTTTTACTCTCAGATCCAGGTGTGTTGGTTAAATTGATTTCAAGCAATCAACAGGCTTATTTTGATTATCGCGAAGAATGTGGAAAAGCCATTGAAAAAGCCACTGACCAAAGGGAGTCTCTGGTCATTGAAGATCGATTTGGTTTGATCCAAATCGTCAGCGCCATTTATGTGGGAGAAGAGGTGGTTGGTGTTTTACGTGCGGGTGGTTTTTTACCCGGAAAAATGAACGATTTATTGTTTGCCAAGTTGGTTGATCGATTTTCAAGTTATGGAAAGTTTCAAGGTGACATTGAAAAGTCAGTCAAATCAACTTTGTTTTTTTCAAGTGAGAAGGTGGCGGTTGTCACCAATCTCATTTCGATGCTTTCGCAAGAAGTGGGTGCATACCTGGAAGAAACCCATCGATCGACCCATACGCCAAAAGGTGAAGATACTTATAACTTTCATGGTCTCATCACCAAAAACCAAATGATTTTGGAAATCATTCGCCAAATTAAATTGATCGGTGGGTCTCAAAGTTCGGTGATCATTTATGGTGAGTCGGGAACGGGTAAAGAGTTGATCGCAAAGTTGATTCACAATCACTCAAAAAGAAAAGATTTGCCATTTGTCACCATTAACTGTGCAGCATTAACCGAAACCATTTTGGAAGCCGAGTTGTTCGGTTACAAAAAAGGAGCATTCACCGGCGCTCAAACCGACAAGAAAGGTTTGTTTGAAGTTGCTGATAAGGGCATCATTTTTCTGGATGAAGTTGGAGAAATGTCTCTTTCATTGCAGGTTAAAATATTACGTCTGATTCAAGAAGGTACCTTCATGCGAGTGGGTGACACCGAAACCAGAAAAGTGGATGTTCAGGTGATTTCAGCCACACACAGGGATTTAAGGCAAATGATTGAGCTTGGAAAATTCAGAGAGGATCTTTATTACCGTCTTGCGGTTGTGGAGCTCACACTGCCACCCTTAAGGGATCGACATGAAGATGTGCCCGTTTTGGCCAGCCATTTTTTAAATGAATTCCAAAAACGCACAAACAAAACGGGAATCACTTTTTCACATGAAGTGATCAAGATGTTCCAAGAGTACTATTGGCCCGGCAACGTTCGAGAAATACGAAATGAAGTTGAAAGATTGGTTGCCCTAAGAAGCAGCCATAGCATGGTCAAAGCCAAAGATCTTTCTAAAAAGTTTTTCTATGAATCATATCCGG
The DNA here is from genome assembly GCA_041918415.1 of Bdellovibrionota bacterium. GTDB lineage: Bacteria > Bdellovibrionota_G > JALEGL01 > JALEGL01 > JALEGL01 > JAYRVV01. Next base: position 1,787 of record JAYRVV010000239.1, read on the forward strand.
AAGGATTGGACATCAATCAGGAAGAAACCGAAGGTTTCATCAAAAAATTGGTGGACGATTATGAAAGAAATTTGCTTTCTAAGTATTTAAAGAAACACAAATGGAATAAAACGCACGTTGCGAAACTTTGTGGCATCACAAGGCAAGGATTAAATAAGAAAGTGGTCAAATACCGTCTTGATCGAAGACGCATGTAGATGTGCCATGCTGAATTTGACCATGCATGATGGGAGCTGTCTTGAACTTAAAGAGGCACCGAAAAAAATCGTGTCCCTTGTGCCCAGCGTGACCGAAATGTTGTTTGATTTAAACATCACACCAGTAGGTAGAACAGCTTATTGCATCGAGCCCAAAATGCAAGTCAGATCCATTGTGAACGTTGGGAAAACCAAAAACATTAACCTTGATCGAGTCGATGACATTGCTCCGGATTTGATCATCGCAAACCAAGAAGAAAACTCAAAATCGGACATCGATTCGTTGAGCAAAAAATACAAAATTTGGGTGACCTATCCTAAGACGGTTGGTGAAACCATCGACATGCTTACGCAAACGGCTCAATTGTCTAAAGGGTGCGAAGAAAAGGTTGAGGTTCTCAAACGTGAAGTCTTGCACAGTTCGATTCAAGCAAAAAAAATTCTTGCGGGTGTTTTGATTTGGAAAAATCCTTGGATGGCGGTGGGCGCAGACACCTACATGAATGATGTTTTGAGCGTGTGTGGTTTTCAAAACGTGTATTTGGATCTGCCTTCACGCTATCCAACCCTTCATCAAAAGGATTTACTAAAATCGAAAGTGTTGTTTTTGCCTTCCGAGCCTTACGCATTTAAACAAAAAGATGAACATGAGTTGCTCGAATTTTTTAAAGACAATGGCCAAAGCGTGAACGTTTTTAGGGTTCATGGACCAGACATGACGTGGCCTGGGTTTAGACTGAAAAACATCATTCAAACCCTTAACGATATTCATGACAGGTTGATTCACACATGAGTCAATTCAATTGGTCTGAAAGTTTAAGATCTGATTTGGACAAGCTGTCGGCGCTTGGCTCTAAGAAACCTGAAAGTAGAAAAATAGAGCTTAAAGAAGGTGAACGAAGGGTCGTGACCATTTTGTTTTTGGACATTCAAGGTTTCACGGCCATGAGTGAAAAACTTGATCCTGAAGACGTGCAATTGATCATCGATCAAACGTTTAAAATATTGACCAACGAAATTGAGAAATTCCACGGTTTCATTGATAAATACGAAGGCGACCGTCTCATGGCATTGTTTGGTAGTCGCCACGCCACTGAACAGGATTGTGAAATGGCGCTCAGGGCTGCGCTGGGTATGCAGGAGAAGTTTTTAACCATCAATCAAATTTTAAAGGAAAAAAACATTCAAGTTGGAATGAGAATAGGCGTGAACACCGGTCTTGTTGTCACCGGCCGAATAGGAAAGGGCAGGGATCAGGATTTCACGGTGATGGGCGATGCAGTTAATTTGGCCAGTCGATTGGAATCAAACGCTCCGATTAATCAAATCATGATCGGTGAAGATGTTAAGAAAATTGTTGAGGGAGTGTTTGTATTTCAAAACATGGGAGAAATTCAAGTCAAAGGAAAATCCAAACCCATTCAAGTGTATTGTGTCAACGCTGTGAGTGAAAACAGAACCCAACGTTGGGAAAGGTCGGAGTTAAGTAAAAAATCCAAATTTGTTGGACGGTCCAATGAATTACGCTTGCTCAACGAATGTTACTTGAGCGCGTCAACCTCAAGGGGTGTCTCGGGTGTGGTGATTCAAGCTCAGGCAGGCACAGGAAAATCACGATTGATTCATGAATTCTTAAAATCAAAAAATGACCATCACCTCATCAGTGCCAGCTGCCTGACTTCGCATTTGATGCCCTACATGCTGTTGGGTGATTTGTTTAAACCATTGTTTGTGTCTTTTGATTTTGAAAGTTTTCTAAAAAAAGATTTAGCTACGTATGAACGGTTGATGCCGGTGATCAATTATTTATGTCAAAAAAGCGTACCGGATGAAAGAATGAAAAGCCTGGACCCGGCCGCACTAAATCTGGAAATTCACTTGGCCTTGAAGTTGGTGATTGAGTCGCTGCCGACTTGGGTGGGCTCACAAAAAGTGATTGTTTTGTGGTTGGATGATGTTCAATGGATGGATGAAGCATCGGTTGAAGCGTTTAAATTTTTATTTTCAAATTTAAATGGAAAAAATCCGATCATGGTGATCATCACATCAAGGCCGGATGTTGATGTGGTGAAAAAAATGGGTATGGGTGCCGGTACGATCGAGTTGCATCTGAACCCTTTGGGTTTAGATGACTGTGTAGAAATCATACACAATGCGTTTGAAAAAGATTTGTTTTTGACGCAAGAGAAGCAAATACTGGTTGATAAGTCTGCTGGCAACCCATTTTACATGGAAGAGTTGATTCAAAGCTTGATTGATGAAGACATTGTCGTGAAAGAAGGAGATGGGTGGAAAAAATGCAAAGAAGTCAATTTGGCGCATCTTCCGGACAGCATCCATCGCATCATTGTGGGCCGAATCGATCGTTTAAGCTCAGATGACAAATTAACGTTGATGGCTGCGTCTGTATTGTTTGATCCAATCAATTCGCAAATCATGAACGCCATTCGAAAAGATTTGGGTTTGAAATCCCAAGACTTACAGTGGGCCGATGCCCTTGAGCAATTGGCTTTTTTACAAAGAGAATCGCACGATCCCATCTACACGTCTTGGACATTTAGACATTCGATGATTCGTGAAGTGGTCTATGGAATGATATTGAATCAAAATAAAAGAATATTGCACGAGTGCGTGGCCAATGCTTTGGAAAAATATTTTGCCAATCAACTTGAGGGAAAAGCAAAACTATTGTTTCATCATTATTCGAACACGTCCAACGTTGAGAAGATTAAAGAATACGGGAAAGACACGTTGAAACAACTGTTTTTTAATCACGCTTCAAATGAAGGTTTGCTGATCATCAAAACATTACAGGAATTGGTTCAGTCGTTGAACATACAAGATGAAGAATTTATATCCATTTTGCTTCAGTACGAAGCTAAGTTCCATGACTTCATGGGCATGAGAGAATTTCAGCTTAACGTCATTGACAAACTCAAGGCATTGAAAAGCACCGGCAACCGACCTGAACAGCAAGTTCAATACAACGCCTTGATGGCGAATTATTACTTATCGATTGGACAATTTCAAAAAGCCATTGAACAGACGATGTTGGTATTGGATCAATCAATGCTTGTTCAGGCTCCTTTGGATGTTGTGATTGACCTTTATCGCGTGGCGGGCATTGCCAAATACAGTTTGGGAGAATTTCAAAAGGCCAATGACTATTACTTGAAGGGTTTAAGTATGGCGCAGAAAAAAAATGATCGCTATTATGAAGCGACATTTTACAACGCCATGGGTTTGGTGAAATATCAAATGGGAAAATCCAATGAAGCCTTGGATGACTATCAAAAATCTTTAAGCATCCATCAGTCCTTGGGGCATTTAAGAGGACAATCCAACGCCCTGGGCAATCAAGGCTTGGTGTATTGGGGACTGGGAGAATATTCAAAAGCCTTGATGCATCTAAATGCAAGTTACAAAATATTTGAAGAAGTAGGATTTAAAAAGGGTCAGGCTGTGACACTTGGAAACATAGGAGTGATTTATCATAAATTGGGATTATACAACATGGCCCTGGATCACTATCATAAAGCGCTCAATGTAAGGATCCAAATATCCGATTTGGCAGGTCAAGGTTATGACCACGTTAATTTGGGTGTTGTTTATACGCACTTGGGAGATTTTGTAAAAGCGATGTCCTATTTTGAACGAGGTCTTGACTTAGCCAAAGGTGTGGATAGCAAATACCTGATCGTTGAGAATTTAAATGGCTTGGCCATCATACATCGTACCACGCAACAAAATGAGGGTTTGAATTTAATGAAAGCCAAAGATTACGCCCTTGAAGCTGTGAAGATGGCTCAAGAATATGGTTTGATTCCAGGTCAGGTTAAAGCCCTTTCAAATCTTGGAAGAATATTTCTGCTCATGCATGACAAAGTGCAAGCCTTAAAACATTCACAGGAAGCATTGCGACTGATCCAAAATCATCCAAGCGGTGTTGAAGGCTCAGAGGAAGAAGCTTTGATCAACCATTACACCGTGTTGCTGGGCGTGGGAGAAAAAGAGAAAGCCATAGAAACGTTGGAAAAGATGATTTCTCTGATTGAATCGAGAGCCAAGCAGATATCGGATGAAACGTTTAAGAAAAATTTTTTAACAGAAGTTAGGCATAATCGTTATGCCATATTAGAATGGAAAAAATATCACCCACAATGGAAGCCCAAAGGTTTGGAAAATATTTTTTAGTCCAGGCACTCGCTCAAGGAGGCATGGCTGAGGTTTTTAAAGGCGCTGTTAAAGCGCCAGATGGCCGATATTATTCTTTGGCCATCAAGAGAATTCTTCCTCAGTTTGTCAAAGATGATGAGTTTATTTCTTTAATGATTGATGAAGCCAAACTGATGGTTTTTTTAAATCATCCCAACATTGTTTCCATCATTGAGTTTGGGCGTGTGGGTGAATCATATTACATCGCAATGGAATACGTTCATGGGCCGACGTTGCAAAAATTAACCAGAAGGGTTAAGGAAAAATCAGGACATTTTCCCATTTCAGTTGCATTGGCCATCGTGAGAGAAGTGGCGATGGGACTTTCATACGCACACCGCAAAAAAGATAAAGATGGCAATGAGATGCACATCGTTCATAGAGATATAAGCCCCGCCAACATTTTAATGTCGTATGAGGGAGCGGTTAAAATATCTGATTTTGGAATCTCAAAAGCGTCCAATCAAAACCATCACACGCAAGTTGGCATCATACGTGGAAAAACAGGATACATGTCACCAGAACAAACACGGGCGGGGGCCTTGATTGATCACAGGTCAGACTTGTACTCTTTGGGAATTATTTTGTACGAATTGCTTTCAGGTCAAAGGCTGTATAAAGCAGATTCGATTCCTCAGGCACTGAAGCTGGTTCGAGAGAGTGACATACCTTCGTTAAGCGCAATTCGAACGGATTTGCCCATGCAACTTGAAAAAATGGTCATCAAAGCTTTGGCCAAGGACCCCCAAGAGCGCTTTCAAAGCGCACAAGAGTTTGGAGATGCCGTCAGTGAGTTGTTGACGCGCTATCTTTCATCAAAGCATGTGACCATTAATCCGCATTTGGAAACCAGAACATTCATTCAAAGCTATTTTCCTGAATTCCAAAAAGAAACTTCAGAAGTGACCGAAAAGTTTCAATCGCAACAAGAGCAATTGAAAGAAGAGGGAACATCATCGCAGATTTTTGTGGCGCATCCGGATTTTGAAAAAGAGCAGCAAACCCAAAACTCAATAGAAGAAAAAACACACGAAGAAGAATCCTTATCCAAGGTGGAAATATCCAAAAAGGTGATCACAAAATCGCTCAATGAAGCGCCGTATGGTCGTGTGCGTATGAACCAAACGAAGTATAAAAGGCTTGCGTTGGCTTTCTTG
>JAYRVV010000240.1:0-4497 GCA_041918415.1 Bdellovibrionota bacterium
ATTTTAGTTTTAATTAAAAACATCATGAAAGAAAGACCTACGTATGGCTACAAAAGGATCACAGCGATGATCAATCGTAACTCCCAAAATAAATACAACAAAAAAAGAATTTATCGTTTGATGCGAATCAATGACTTAACGTTTCCTAAAAATGGCATTGTCAGAGCAAACAAACAACACACTGGCAAGATCATGACTCTGCACTCCAACACCCGTTGGTGTTCGGATGCTTTTGTAATTCGGGGGACACACGACTGGACCCGAATTATTTGTTTGATTTTGGACCTGGCTTTTTAGGAAAAAAAAATCTCCCAGTTATTTGTTCAAGGTGTTTAATAAAGTTATCATTGCCTAAAGGACGTCCCGTTCGTATGTGTCTTTGTATTTTTTCAAGCTCACTTGTTTCAATTCCATTTGAAAGAAAATCTTCCCAATTTTGAGGCTCATCTAGAAAATGTTTTTCTTTAATGAATGGATTTTGCTCTAGGCCCAAGTGTGCTCTGGCACTACTCCATGTATAGTCTTGTGCTTTTTGAACCATTTTTGCTTTTACTGGATTCAATTCAATGTATCGTGCAGCTTTTAGAAGATAGGCATCATCCATGGGACATGAGTTAAAACGACCCTGCCACAAATATCCGCGCCAACGCATTTTGAAATTGATGTACCGTGTATAACTTTCATGGCACCTAGCCACTGTTTTCCTTAAACCCTCTTCTGTCCTAGGGTAAAGAATCAAGTGGACGTGATTGTCCATTAGGCAATATGCCCACAGTTCAGTTTCAAATGCTAAGCATGAGTTTTTTAAACAGTTTAAATACATTTTATAATCATCGTCACAAAAAAATGTGGGCTGTTTTCTGTTACCTCTTTGGGTGACATGATGTGGAACATTTGGAATAACGATTCGAGCAATTCTTGCCATGATAAATGTTAATGCATTTTGCATGCCAATACCAAATGCGGTTTAATAGCTTTACAGATGATTCACCATACGAAAATCAAACACTTATGTTCGAATTTGGGTCCAGTCGTGTGTCCCCCGAATACACCCCGAATACAGGCGCGACAGGACTCGAACCTTAAACCCTCGCCGTTTGGGCGAAGGCCCAAGAGGAGGAAGGCGAGGAGACCGTGGTCTCCAAAACTGGATTGAAGTGAGTAGATATTTAATTCGCGATTGGCAGGCGCGACAGGACTCGAACCTGCAACCCTCGGTTTTGGAGACCGATGCTCTACCAATTGAGCTACGCACCTATTCAATGATAGTGAAAGTCGGTTCATACCGTTAACAAGGGGTTTTGTAAAGAGAGTAGAGTTCGGGTCCAGTCGTGTGTCCCCCGAATTCCCGAATTCCTATTGATTTAAAAGTGTGTCGATTTTGGTTTTAGTGTTTTCAATATCTTTATCAAAAATACCGTTTGGGTCTTTAAGGTGTTTGCGATTACGCTCTTTGATGTAAAGTCTATCCAGAATGGTTTTAATTTCGCTCATGAATGTGGCTGTGTAATATTTTCCATTGCTCAGTTGATAGATTTCTTCATAACCATTTTGGTAGCGCGCAACCACAGATGTATTTTTATTAATGCTCTGGCCGGGTTGAAATAAGCAATTCGAAACGCATGGAGAATATGTATACACAGCGCTGGGTACATAGCTTGCGTTGTGTCGATTGGTATAAATTTTGGCTAATTCAAATTCTTGCGATGCTTGTTTTTTAAACAAAAAACCAACAATGTTTTCAAAACGAGGTTTTTTGCTTTTGTCAAAATGCAAGACCTGTTGGTGAATATTATATTTGAAATTCATTGGGTCCATTTCAAGCGGTCTGATGTTTTTTTGCGTGTACCAGCGCTGATTGGACAACTGATAATAGTAAATGTCATTTGCGCTGTCATGGGCAATGCGGTTTAATTTAAAAATATAAAAGGATTGATCTTTGGATAAAACACGAACCACTTGTTCTACAGAAAAGTCGTCATTTTCTTTAAGGCTTTCTAGTTTGTATAACTCGCCCCTTTTTCTTTGGGTGTGATCATCCAACGCAAACAAAGCGCCTTGATTGGTTTTGATGATTTTATTGACCAAGTGAATGCTATTGGTCGAGTGGCGGTGTGCAGGCAAGATGACCACATCACCAATTTTGATGTTGGAATACGATCGAATCGATTCTACATTTGCATGTGCATGGATACTTTGCAATGCGCAAACAATGAACAACAGTGCTTTGGTCGCTAACTTCATGTTTTATCCCCCTCAAATTAAAAGAGTCGGCGCTATAGCAGGGCCATGGATGCTTGTCAACACACCACAGGTTTAAGCCAAGTGATCGGGGTCGCTATGAACGCCTCGGCGTAAAATGGGATAACGGTGTTCAAGCCATCGAATAATGATCAATAAAAGAACGCACAGAAGAGTGATGCAAATGGCGTACCTGATTTTATTGTAAGCAATGGCACAACCAATGGCAGCTAAAATCCAAACCACCGAGGCGGAAGTCATTCCAAACACCAAGCCCTCTTTGCTTAAAATCACACCCGCACCTAAGAAACCGATACCCGTCACCACTTGCCCGATGATTCGAGTGGCGTCGGTTGCGCTGGTGCTTAAATCTTTGGCGACATAGACATACGTCATGGTGCCCAGAACAATCAATATGCTGGTTCTCATGCCGACCGGTTTACCTCTAAACTGTCTTTCCAAGCCAAAAATGGCTCCACAAAATATACCTGTTAGGATTTCTATCAATAAGTTGTAATTAAAGTTCATGAAGGACAGTTTACAAAAATGGCACGATCAAGCAACAATTATAAGCATGGGTCAAGATTAAGCAGCTTTTGTGCCAAGGAATCATAATCGGAAAAGATGTGATGTTTTGGTGAGGAACTAAGCAGTGCCATGAACGTGTTTGTTGCACCTGTGTTGGTACCCAAGTCAATGGCAAAAATATCTAAATATTTATGGGATTTTTTATACCTTAAAGCATAGTCCATTGGAGATGGGTCAGCTTCGACTGTATGCTCACCGTCACAAAAAATAAAACGATCAAAGCAAGAAGCTTAAAGGTGTAAATACGTCCCACAGCCTTTTGTAGCTAGCCCACATAAACCAATCATGCAAATTAATTTATTTTTATTCGATTTGATTTTTTTACATGGCTTTGACATAAGGTATACGAAGGAAAGGTTTTGTCCTACAATCTAAATCATTTGCACAAAAAAGCGGCAGTTTTGTTTAAAGAAGATCATCTGGTGGTTTTGAATAAACCACATGGTGTTTTAAGCCATCCCAACAGTGTTCAAAAAGACACCAATGCCTTGGTGCGCGCACCCTATGATTTTAAAAATGAATGCTACGATTTGGGAGATGATGGGCGCCTGTATCTCATCCATCGTTTGGATAAAGATACCAGCGGTCTACTTTTGGCATCTTTTGATTTGAATCAAGCCAAGTATTTCAAAAAAATGTTGAAGGAAAAAAAAATAAGAAAAACCTACCTCGCATTGTTGTGTGGTCAGGCGCCAAACAACATGCAATTGAAAGATTCGGTTTTCAATCGTTTAAGTAAAAAAAAGGAAATGTTTTTAAGCGAGCTTACTTTGCTGTCTTATTTTAAAAAGCACGATCTTTCCTTGGTTAAGCTTAACCCCATCACAGGTAAGACCCACCAGCTTCGCATACAATGCTACAAACGGTTTTTACCCATCGCAGGGGATCGCCAATATGGAGATTTTAAAAAAAACAAATGGCTAAAACAAAGGTTTGGATTAAGGCGTATGTTTTTACATGCACAAAAAATAAAGTGGTTGGATGGTGAAAAAGAAAAAGAATTTGATTGTCTTCTGCCCAATGAATTGGAAAAAGTTCTTGAAGGTCTCGCTTAATCTTCCATTTCGGTTTTGCAGTCGATGCACACGTTTGCGTAGGGCAATGCCAGCAGTCGTTTGAGGTCTATTTTGGCACCGCATTCTTCACATTCGCCATAAGTCTTATTTTGAATTTTTTTAAGTGCCAGTTTAACTTGCTTGATCTCTTCAAACCCGGCGTCTTGAATTTCTTCTCTGGCCTCATCGTTTTCAGATTCACTGGCAGCCTCTGCAAAGTCATCATCCTTTTGAGTGCGTTTATGATCTTCAATGGTGGCCACGCGCCTCTCCAGCATTTTAAGTTTCTCTTCCAGCGCTTTTTTAATTTTATCGTACATGATCATTTCACCTTTGATTTATTGTTTTGCACGCACTGTTGGACAAAAACCAGAAGGTCAGAGAGGGTGACGATGCCCACCAGTTTGCCTTTGTTGACGATGGGTAAACTGCCCACATAGTGCCCCCTTAAAATTTGAGCGGCTTGAGATATGGAAATGTTGCTTTGGGCGGTCACCACAGGGCTTTTCATCACATCGGCCACAAACATGGATTTAAGCTGAATGGGTTTTTTAACTTTTGGGATGTCACGATTTGAAATCATGCCTGTGATTTTGCTGCCATCGACCACCAC
>JAYRVV010000241.1:0-3626 GCA_041918415.1 Bdellovibrionota bacterium
AACAATTTGAAGGGTTTTAGCTATTTCTTTGTTAGAACTTTGCAATTTCTAGAGGGCCTCAAAAAGTGCCAGATGCGAGGCTTTGAGGCCAAATCGCCCGGAGGTGGACTCTTAAGTCCATTGAGGACGATTTGGCTGAGGGTAACGATGCAGATGGTACTTTTTCAGGCCCGACTGGACAAGTGTAGAATCTTTCAATCAGGAAAGCTTGAATTAGAATCTTTGACAATGCATTAAGATTGATCAAGGTACAAGTTGGCTTCATGAAAGCAGCAAACAATTGACGAGCAAGAAGATGGCCACTCAAAACAGTAAACATTTAAGCGACATTCACACATCCTTTTTGGATGAGTTAAAGTCTGTTGAATCTTTGCATGATTTGGCCAATTTAAAATCAAAATATTTGGGTAAGCAAGGTCTGGTTTCAAACCAGATGCGCTTGCTTTCTAAATTGGATGCTTTGGAAAAAAAAGCATTGGGACAAGCTTTAAACGAATTGAAATCGAAATTGGAACAAGCTCTTGATGATCGTCAAACCTTCATAGAAAGCAAACAATTGAAAGATACACTTTCAAAAGAGAGTGTTGATTTGTCTTTACCCGCTAAAAAACCTTTGGTGGGCTCGTTGCATCCACTGACCTTGATTGAAAACAAGCTGGTTGATTTGTTTTTGAACATGGGGTTTTGTGTGGCCGATGGTCCTGAGATGGAAAGTAAATATTACAATTTTGAGGCACTTAATTTTCCAAGCAACCATCCTGCGATGGACATGCAAGACACGTTGTTTTTAGAAAGTGATTTGTTGCTTAGAACGCACACTTCGCCGGTTCAAGTGCGCTACATGCAAGTGAACAAACCTCCCTTTTCCATCATTGTGCCTGGACGCGTGTACCGTCATGACAGTGACACCACACACTCGCCGGTGTTTCACCAAATTGAGGGTTTGTGTGTTGGCCACAATGTTACCGTGGAGCATTTGAAAGGCACATTGGAAAACTTTGCCAAAGCTTTGTTTGGGCAAAGTAAAGTGCGTTTTAGACCTAGCTTTTTCCCTTTCACTGAACCGAGCCTTGAAGTCGATGTGATGGGTAAAAACGGCTGGATGGAAATCATGGGTTGTGGCATGGTTGATCCAAATGTGTTTAAAAATGTATCAAAGGCTTGGGAAGAAAAAGGATTGGAGAATCCTTACGACGCTGAAAAAATTTCCGGTTTTGCGTTTGGGTTGGGTGTGGAACGCATTTGCATGTTGCTTAACAAGATTGAAGACATTCGTTTGTTTTATGAAAATGATCAACGTTTTTTAAGGCAGTTTAGTTCATGAAAGTTCTACTGTCTTGGATCAATGAATTTCTCAATGAGCCAGTTACAATCGAAGTGGCTTGCCAAGCATTAACCAACATTGGTTTAGAGGTGGGCAAAGTCGTTGACCAAAAAGCGGGTTTTGAAAATGTGGTCTTGGCCAAAGTGGAATCTTTTCAAAAGCATCCACAGGCTGATCGCTTGCGGGTGTGCGAAGTCAATGATGGCGAAAAAGTTCTTCAAATCGTGTGTGGTGCAAGCAACTTTGATAAAGGCTCATTGGTGGCATTGTCAAAAGTTGGAGCCACACTTCCCAATGGTGTTGAAATCAAAATCTCAAACATCAGAGGTGTGCAATCCAACGGCATGCTTTGCTCTCAATCAGAGTTGGGCTTGAGTAAAGAAAGCGAAGGCATATTCATATTGGATGGTGTTCAGTTTCCATTGGGAACGCCTTTGTGGACGGTTTTGGATCGTTTTGATTATGTGTTGGACATAGAATTGACGCCCAATCGCGGAGACTGTTTAAGTCATCGAGGTATTGCCAGAGAATTGGCGACAGCATTGAATGTGCCTCATAAACTTTCAGTCTACGATTTGATCGGTTCAAGTAAAGACGGCGCTTCGGCCACGGTTTTGGATGAACAGGCTTGTTTAAGGTACAGCTTTAAAATATTTCATGATGTTATGGTAAAGGAAAGTACACGTTTCATTAAAAATCGCTTGGAAGCATGTGGGATTCGACCCGTCAACAATGTTGTGGATATCAGCGCGTATTTGATGCTCGAATGGGGTCAACCTTTACATGCTTTTGATTTGGATAAGATTAAAGGAAATTTAACTGTTCGCAAAGCCAAAGATTTAGAGCACATCATTGCGTTGAATGGTCAAGATTATGAATTGACAGCAAATGATTTGATCATTGCCGACGAACAAGGACCTCAAGCCATTGCGGGCGTGATGGGTGGTCTGTCATCATGTGTAAGCGAAAGCACCAAGCGGGTATTGATGGAGAGCGCTCATTTTTCTCCTTCCATCAGACAGACAGCTCGAAGATTGAATTTAAACACGGAAGCCTCCCATCGTTTTGAACGTCATGTTGATCCATCCAATGCTTTTGAAGTGTTGATGCGAGCACAAGAAATGATGAAAAAGAATGCGGATGCACAATGCGTTTGTGATTTTGATTGGGTGGGACGCTATGAAAAATCAAAAAAAATATTTTTAAGATCCAATCAAATACAAAGAATACTGGGTGTAGAGATCAAGGACGCTGGGCTTTTGCTGTCTCGGTTGGGGTTTGCGGTTGAAAAAGTTGGTGCGGATTTTCATGTTCAAGTGCCTTCGTTTAGAAATGACATCGAGAGAGAAATTGATTTGATCGAAGAGATCGCGCGGGTGAACGGCTATGAAGCCTTTCCTTCGAAGTTGCCGCAGCTTTATCAAGTTTGCACAACCTTGTCTGCGTTTGAGCAGAATCGAGCCATCAAGCAACATTTATGCGCAATGGGTTTAAATGAGGTGAGGACGGTTAGCTTTGTTGAGCCAAAGCAAAACGCTTATTTCTTGCAAGAAGATGATACGCCGATGACCGTGTTAAATCCCGTGGTGTCTGATGAAAGTCAAATGAGAGCGAGTCTACTGCCTTCTTTGCTAAAAGTTATGAACCAAAACATTGCCCATCAGCAAACCAATCTTGCATTGTATGAATTGGGCAGGGTCTATTTTAAATCAAAAGATCAAATCAATGAGCAATCGCATTTGTGTGTCATGCTTTGTGGTGAAAAAATAGAAAAAGAATGGTTTTCAAACAAAATTAACTATGACGTGTTTGATGCCAAAGGGGTTTTAGAATCCTTGCTGGGTGTGTTGAAGCTGGGTGAGTATAAAATGGAGCTGAATCATACAATTCAATATCTTCATCCCAAGCAAAGCGCAGTGATTAAATGGAGAAATAAATCCTTGGGTGCAATGGGCAAAATTCATCCCAATGTTTTAAAAGCTTTTGACATCAAACAGGATGTGTATGTTTTAAATGTTGTGCTTGATATGATTTACGAAAAACAAATAAGGTGGCCAAGTTTTAAACCCTATTCAAAGTTTCCAATGATTCAAAGAGATTTGGCGTTTGTGGTTGATCAAAATCAAATGGTTGCAAAGATGTTGGATGAAATCAAAACATTAAAAATTGCATCACTGATTGAGGCCAAACCCTTTGATTTGTATGAAGGTCAAAACATCAAAGCGGATCATAAAAGCATTGCTTTTAAATTTAAATTTCAATCCAACGACAATACATTGAGCGATGTTATGGTTGATGAGTC
>JAYRVV010000242.1:0-3955 GCA_041918415.1 Bdellovibrionota bacterium
TTTCTACATCAGACGGTTCGCTGTGTTTTTTAAGCAGGCGCACACTGGCCCAGGGCGTGATGATGAAGGCCACAAACAAAGAAAACAACATGGCCATGCTGGCACCCACCGGAATGGGTTTCATGTAAGGACCCATCAAACCACGAACAAAGGCCATGGGTAAAATAGCCGCAATCACGGTGAACGTCGCCAATATGGTTGGATTACCCACCTCGCTGACCGCTCGCAAAGTGGCCTTGTACATGCTCAAATTTGGATAGGTTTTAATGTAGCGTTCAATGTTTTCAACCACCACGATGGCATCATCCACCAAAATACCAATTGAAAAAATCAAGGCGAAGAGTGTGACCCGATTGAGGGTGTATCCAAAAAATAAATAGATGAACAAAGTCAGCGCCAAGGTTACGGGAATGGCCACTCCCACAACCAATGCAGCTCTAACGCCCATGACCAATGCAATCAAAATGGCCACACTGATGGTGGCCAACAACAAATGCGTGATGAGCTCTTTTGATTTTTCTCCTGCGCTTTGGCCATAATCGCGAATGACATCCACACCGATCTCACTTGGCAGTTTTGCCCTATACTGATCTATTTTTTGAAGTATGCCTTTGGATAGCACAACCACGTTGGTGCCTTTTCGTTTGGAAAAACTCAACGTTACAGTGTTTTGACCTTGAAGATTGTTTTTGTCGTAAAGATTCGTAATGGACGAACGCTCACTGGGTCCATCAACAACTTTAGCAACATCTTTAATCTTGATGATACGACCTGCACGTACACCCACACTGACGTTTTCAATGTCTTGAATGTTTGAAAACTTTCCACCCACTTCAACATCCAAAACCCTTGTTAAAGACCAATTTTTACCCGCTGGTAAAAGCGCGTGATTCATACGCAAAACACTTTCCAAATCAAGTAACGTGACCGCATGTTTGGCCAATTGTTTTGCATCTGCAATGATACGAATCTCACGGGCCAGTCCACCATGCATTTGAACATTGGCCAGATCCAAAGTGCTGCTCAATTCATTGGCCAAGGGCTTGATCAATGTTCGAAGCGAATAATCATCCAATGTTTTGGATGAAAAACTCACAGCTAAAAACGGCACATCATCAATGCTGTAAGACCGAACCGTTGGCTTTTGTGTGACCGACGGTAATGAAAGCGTCATCAGCGTGTGGTGCACCTTCACAAGCGAGGGCTCCAGTGGCTCGTTCACTTTAAATCGAACGGTTATCAATGCACCGTGCGCTTGACTGACACTGTAAATGTATTCGACGCCCTCAAGACCCCACATGGCTTTCTCAACCGTTTCTGTGACAAGTCGTTCAACCTCTCTGGCTTCAAGTGAAGGCGCAGGTATTGAAACATCAATCATCGGCACAACAATTTGCGGCTCTTCTTCTTTGGGTGTGAGAAACACCGAAAACAATCCCAACATCAAACTGGCCACAACCATCACTGGCGTGAGTTTGGAATGAACGAATGTTCTGGCCAGAAATCCAGCAAAACCCTCTTTGACATTTGGTGCATTCATGTAAACTCCTAATGTGTCAATTGATACATGTTCACACAGACATCGATGTACTGTGAATAAACTTTATTTTCGTTTTCAATAAAATCCATACGACTTGCTAACACTTGCGACAAATCAAGTGCTCCAAGCATGCCCGAACGAAAAAGCTTCATTGACATTCGCGTCTGCTCAAGCAACACATCGTCTGATTTTTTTAATACTTCCATGGTTTGCTCCAACGTTTGCTTTGCTTTTTTTAAATCGTTCAGGGCCATACTTTCTTGTTCTTGATAATGCTTCAACATCAGCGATCGCGCTTGATATTCATACCCTGCCTGTGAGTGCTTTTTAAACGAATCGCTGTTTAACAAATCCCACATGAGGTAAGCGCCAAAGGTTTGTGAATTTGATGTGTCCCTTTGACCCAAGTACACTTGGTTGTTGGCGAACAAACCCAATTTTGGAAGGTGCCTTGCTTTTTGCATGCTTTGCACGTGCTTTAAACTTTGTGCTTGCTTTTCATGTGCCAAAAGTTTTGAAGAGTGTTGTTGATTGGATTCTAAACCCAAGCGTTCGTTTAAAAACGAAACCAAATCCATGTTGCGCTCAATTGTCCATGGCGAAGCAAGATTTGCTTTGGTGCCAATCCATGACATGGCATTTTTGGCTTTCAATTCAAAAGATAAAATCATGCTTTCAAGGTGTTGCGTAAGCCCTTTTAACCCAAGCAAACCCATGTAACCTATGGGATTACTCTTTAAGCCAACTTGGTAAGAAGAGATTATTTTTTCAAGATTGATTTGAAATTCCTTTAATTCTTGCAAATCTTTCTCATGAAGCCAAATCAAGCTGTATTGTAACAATAAATTTTTTACGTCATCGGTTTTGGCACTTTGTTTTTCAAACCGACTTGCATCGAGCAGCGCTTGGTTCATTCTTTTTTCATTCGCATTCATTGAACCATTGTAAAGTGGCCAGTCAAGACCAAGTGTCACCAAAGCAAACCTGTGTTGCCCTGGATGGTTGAGTGGATCAAGTGAAAAATCATTGGCCTGAATTTGCCGCTGACCCAAGTGATTAAAAAAAACCGATGCCGCATCATTGGTTTGAAAGGCCTGCGAACTTAAATACAAGTGTGGCCAGAAATGATTTTGTGAGCGAGACAAAGAGGCCTCTTGCGCTTTTTCGCTCGACAAAGCAGCCGCTTGCAGTTTGGATGCATGTTGAACTTTTGACAGCAAATCCTCAAAACTTAAAACTTCCTGAGCGTGAACCAAGGATGAAAACATCAGCATCAAAAACAAACTAAGCATTGGATGCTTCCTGTGTTTTTTCGGATTTGTTCCAAGGCATTTGTTCAAGTGCATAAACCATTGGACAGATGCCTGTGAAGCCCGCCAAAGCCAAACCAAATCCAACCAACAGGGCCAAATAATGCCATGCGGACGAAACAAAATAACCTAGCACAAACGCCAGCAGTATCATGGAGGATGCAACAATTTGAACTTGACGCATGATAGGAAGAATCGATTTTTCACCCACCACAGGCTTACCCTCTTTTTTCCATTGCAACAAGCCGCCTTCATACACTTTAAAATCAAAGCGATTAAAGCCCATTTGTTTTAACTCAATCAAAGCCATTTTGGATCTTTGACCTGAGCGGCACATGATGGTCACTTCGCCAGGTTCACATTTTTCCAATACTTGCTTTGCCGTTTCTTTAAAGCTTGAGAGCGGACACGACAGCGATCCTTCTATGTACTGTGATGTAAACTCCTCTTTTTCTCGAACATCCAAAATCGCCATTGTTTCCTCCTGATGGTTTGTTTAAAACATTGCATATTATAATATTGTAATATTGTAAAGCAATACATGCTTGCCAATAAAAACACTTAAATTAGAAAATGGGATGAACAAACAAGACGGCAGTGCCTGCCCCGCTTAAGTGCGTGAAGGCATCAAACGCGACATCCAAATCAAAGCCGTTTTTTTGAATCACAAACTCAACAATGATCACGTACAACAAACAGGGTAACATCAAAGCCCACCAAGGCACTTGCCATTGTAGTCCAATCGAACTCACCAAAGCAAACTGCACCAGCCAATGTCCCCAAGCATTCCAGTGGTATTTTTGATCCAAATACGTCAGAACCGATATTTGAGGCGGCACCAAAAGCCCCGTGTGCTTGTGATAAGCGTAGATGACGATGATGGTGATCAAAAACAGTAAAAGGGCAAGAATGTTCATGTTTTTGAGTATTACTTTTTAATGCAAATATTTCAACCAACAAAAAGGGGAAGCTTGTCACTCCCCCCCTTTTTAAAATGGTAAGGAAAAAAACGTCGTGCATAGAGATACCACATCAAACCCAAAAGACCTCCAAAGATGTAGGCTTGGGCTTGAATTGAACCTAACAACAACAGAAAAATTACAAA
>JAYRVV010000243.1:0-7479 GCA_041918415.1 Bdellovibrionota bacterium
CGCAACACCACCAAGAACTGGCTTGCAAAACCACCGACATACTAAAAATGCAATCACAAGTGTTAAAAGTGAAAGTGGATGCATCCTTATCAACCTACATATTAAACTTAGTCGACAAAACCCGAAACGATGCCAACGTGAAACTTGGCGTGAGCCCAAGAGGCTCGATGGCTTTGTATCGCGCCAGTCAAGCATACGCTTATTTAAATGGTCGTAACTATGTCATTCCGGATGACATTAAATTTCTGTCCCCCTACGTGCTGGCTCATCGTGTGCTTTTAAAAGCCACAAACATCAGCCAGGACGAAAAAACAAATGCAAGAATTCAAAAAAACTACATTGAAAATGTACTTGAACAAATAACCGTTCCAATGTGAATCAAAAATATTTCAAAATTAAAATCACCAAAGTTGGCTACCTTTTCATGGGCCTGTGTCTTGGTGTGGGCTTTGCGGCTTTAAACACCGGTAACAATCTTCTTTATTTGATTTTTGCGATGATGCTCAGCTTCATTGTGCTTTCGGGCTTGCTTTCCAATAGCACGCTGACCCATTTGGTCGTGCAAACATATTACCCTTTGCATATTTTTGCAAAAAGACCTTTGGATTTGATGTTGCGTATCGAAAACAAAAAAAAACAATTTCCTTCCCTGGCCATCTCAATTAAAGCCAATGACACTGAGCTTTTGGATTTAAAAAATAATTTTATTGTCAAAATCAATGCACACGAAGCCAAAGACAGCATGATCACGATGACATTCAAGCAAAGAGGACAAAGACAAATGCCAAACATTTTGCTGGAGACGCATTACCCATTTGGATTTTTAAAAAAAACATCAACGTTTCAGTTTGATCAAACATTAATCATTTATCCTGAATTGTTTGATATTAAAAAACTCGATGCGTTTAAAAACATACCCGTTGGTCAGCATTTAACTTCACAAAAGGGGCATTCACTTAATCCCTATGGCATTCGAGAATTCATCCACGGCGATGACCATCGATACATTCATTGGAAATCATCTGCAAAAAATCAATCCCTCAAGATCAAGGAATTTGAGGCCGAAAACAAAAACGAAATCGATGTGCATTTGGTACTTTTAAAAAGCGAATTTGACGATCCAAACATCACTGAAAAAACAATCAGCTTAACCGCAACCTTGATCGCCCGTTGCTTTGAATTAAAGCACAAGCCCAACCTTTTCATCAATTTACAAGCCATCGTTAACCCATCAAATCATCTTGATGTATTCATGACCGCTTTGGCATTGGCCAAACCACAAAGCCTACAAATCAATTTTTCAATGCTCAAGGGTTATTTGTTTTCAAATACTGATTTACGCCATTTCTCCATTCACAACGCTTTGGTTTATGACAAACATAAAATAGAGGGTTTGAATGTTTAAAAAATACCTTCACACATCCTCTTGTTTATTGATGCTGATTGGCTTTTTATCCATCCTCATCACGGCCAATTACATATGGCCAGTCTTGTTGGGTATGGGCAGTGTTTTGATGTATTTTTTCATGCAAGACAAACTCGAGCACGTCTTTAAAATCAAACCTTGGGTTTTCAATGCGATGGCCATCATCTTATTGATGTATTTGATTTACGATAGTTTTTTTGGCTCTTTGGACCTCGTTGGAAACGGTGTTGTATTTGTTCTTTTTTTACAGACCATCAAAATCATTTCCCCCAAAACCAATCGCGATTGGTTACAAATTTATCTTTTGAGCTTTTTACATGTGATCGCATCCACAGTCATTTCCGATGACATCACGTTTGCCATACCTTTTTTGTTTTACGTCATTCTTGCGACTTGGACACTCACACTGTTTAACCTCAAAGCTCAAGCGCAAGAAAATGCGCTGATCAAGGATGATCCCAGATGGTTGGAGAAAATTCTCAATTCCAACAACATTGTCACCAAGAAATTTCTTCTCACAAGCGCAGTGTTAAGCTTGACGCTCATTTTTTTAACCATGCTTATATTTTTTTCGTTCCCGAGGGTTTCGTTTCAGCAGTTTTTGCGAAGGGCCACTTCAGAACAAAACATTTCCGGCTTTTCAGATGAAGTGAGCCTTGGTGCCATCGGCAACATTAAAACCAACGAGCAAATCGCGTTTAGGGTCGAATTTACCAAGCCCCTGCCTTTAGATTTTGATTATGAAAACCTTTACTTTAGAGGTACATCGGCCGATCACTTTGACGGGTACAGATGGAAACAAACACAAAAAGAAGAAAGAAGGGTTTCCGTTGATTTTGATGAGCCGGTGTATCACACCAAGCCTGCGCCTTTTCCTGGCGGTCAGTTGATGGATTACAAAGTGTATTTGGAATCGATGAACACCATGCTTTTGTTTGGCATCGACCGCTTGGTTCGCATTGAATGGAGCAAAACCTTCATTGAACGCATTTTAAGAAGAGCTTTTTATTTGTTGTATGAGCCAATGTATGAAAGCACAAGCTTTGTCACACAACAAAAATACATTGCTGATCTTAATTACCATGCACAATCCATCTTCGGCGAACCACAATCTGCGCTTCTTAGACAAGACCGATCAACCCATTACCCCTACTGGGTGACTGAATTGTACATGCAATTACCTCGACTGGAGTCAAGTGTAAAAAAATATTTTGAAAGCTTAAGAATTCAAAAATCAAACAAGTATGATCAAGTCATTTTTGTTTTACAAAAATTAAAGACACAATTCACTTACACATTAAATGTCAATGATCATGGCACCACGGATCCTCTAAAATTTTTTCTCATTGATTCTAAAAAAGGGCATTGTGAATATTTCTCCACCGCCATGGTCATGGCCCTTAGGTACTTGGGCATCCCAGCAAGAGAAGTCATGGGCTTTCGTGGCGGCCAGAACAATCCGTTTGGCAACTACCTAGCCGTCAAGCAATCCAACGCACACACCTGGGTGGAAGTGTATTTTCCCAAATATGGTTTTGTTCGTTTTGACCCTACGCCTTCAGATGAAAGACAAAGATCTCAATCTAGAATCTTGGTGTCGTTTCAGCAATTTGTGGATTCCTTAAGGTTACGATGGAACAAGTACATCATCGAGTATGATCTAAAATCTCAGTTGGCCTTTCTTCAAAATGTTTATACTTGGTACAGCCAAAAATTTCATCGACAAAAAGCAGGGAAACTGGAACGTGATCCAAAAAATTTCAACACCAAGCGGGTTTACATCTTATGGGCCTTTGTCATTTCAATTTTGTTTTTTACTTACATTTTATACCGTCAGTATGTTTTAAAAATCAAATCATCCAAAAATAACTTATGGCACGACATTGATCGATTGTTGGAAAAAAGAAAAATGAAAAGACTGCAACACCAAACGCCCATGGAATTTTTCAAACTCAATCAAAGTAGAATTCCAAATATACTAAACGACATCATTCATGCTTATTATCAGCATCGTTTTGGACAAACCAAGCTTGATCTAAACATTTGGCAAAGTTTGATTCACAAATTAAAAATCTCACTCAAACGCAAAAAAAACTAAATTGGTCAGGCCTGAAAAAGTACCATCTGCTTCGTTACCTTCAGCTAAATTGGAAACGTGTTTAATTTCTCTTTGATCCACGTCAAATAAACATCTTTTGAAACCATGTGCGGTTTACTTTCCCATCGAAGTTTAATTTCAAGCGCATCACCGTTTAAACTTTTTTTGCCAATCACGATTCTTACCGGAATGCCAAACAAATCTGCATCTTTAAATTTTGCACCGGGAGGCAAATCCCGATCATCCAAAGCCACATCAATTTTTTCTTCCATCAATTTTTGATAAAGACTATTCGCGTATTCAAACGTTGGACCCTCTTTTTCAAGGCAGGTCACGATGACTTCAAAAGGTGCAATGGAAGGAGCGTAAATCGGTCCATGTTCGTCGTGTTTTTGCTCGATGGCGCTCGCAACTGTTCTGGCCACACCAATGCCATAACAACCCATCACCAGTTCAACCATTTGTCCCTGGTCGTTGGCCACACAGGCATTCATGGCTTTTGAATATTTTGCTCCCAGCTTAAAGACATGCCCAACCTCGATGCCCTTGTGTTCAAGCAATGGACTTTGGCAATTGGGACAGGCATCATTTGCTCTCACTTCACTGATCAGCGTCTGTGTTTCGATCTTAAAATCTCTTCCAGCAACTGCATTTTTATAATGAAAACCTTCTTCATTGGCACCCAGCACGTAAGAACCATTGAGTCCAATTCTTGAATCAAAAATGAAACGAACTGCGTTTGATTTTAAAGAAACAGGACCAATGGATCCCGGACGCGAACCAAAGGCATTGATGATTTGAGACTCTGTGGCGGGCCTAAGCTCATGCACGCCCAATAAACGCATCAAAGCAATTTCATTGATGGTTCGATCACCTTGCAAACACACGGCCACGCATTGCCCATCCACATCATAGACAATGGTTTTGATGGTTTTTTTCAAATCAATCGACAAAAATTTTGCAACGTCCTCACACGTACGATGATGAAGTGTTGAAACTTTTTCCAAAGCATGGGGGGCTTCGCTTTGAATGTTTTCAATGTAAGCGTTGGCCTTCTCGATGTTTGCGCTGTAATGACATGACTTACACAAAATGATTCGATCTTCTCCCGAATTGGCAAGAATCATGAATTCTTGTGAAAGTTTTCCACCTATGTTGCCCGAGTCAGCCTGTACAGAAACAAACTTAAGACCACAACGTGTGAAAATGTTTTCGTACGCTTCAAACATATCTTGGTAAGATCGATTGGCCCCTTCGTCGGTCAGATCAAAACTGTAGGCATCTTTCATTGTAAACTCACGTGAGCGCATCACACCAAATCGAGGCCGAACTTCATCTCTAAATTTGGTTTGAATCTGATAAAAATTCTTGGGCAACTCTTTATGTGATTTGATTTCACGACGGACCAAATCCGTGATGGCTTCTTCATGTGTGGGTGCAAAGCAATAATCTCTGTCTTTACGATCTTTCATTCGAAGCAATTCCTTGCCCGTTTGCTCCCATCGGCCCGTTTCCATCCACAACGAAGCAGGATGAATGGATGGCAACAGCAGTTCCAAAGCACCTTTTTTATTCATTTCGTCACGTATGATGTGCTCCACTTTTCTGATGATTCTTAGGCCCAAAGGCAAAATATCATAGATGCCCGCGCTGAGCTGTCGAATCATACCGCTACGCAACATGATTTGATGACTAACCACGACTGCCTCAGATGGAAGTTCTTTTAATGTTGGACAGAAAAAGCGACTCAGTTTCATAGATTTCACTCTTAGCTTATTTTTTTTATCTGGTTGATAAAATTCGTGAATTTAAGTGAAATTAGGTTAAATTAGAGCACGATGCCTTTGCTTAGAAAATGCCTTGCGCTTATTTTGATGCTGCTGACCGGTCTTTGGGCTCAAGATTTTACCCCTTCCAACTCTCCTGAAATTGAAATCTCTAACGCATGGCAGACCCGTTTGAAAGCCATACAGGCCAACAATCCAAGCATTGCATCCAAGCAATTGGAATTGATCCAAAACATATCCAAAAAATATATTTTTTCATCCGTTTCTCTGGTTGGCCTTGGCTTAATTGAAGAAATGAAAAATGCTCAAATCATAGACACTGGTAAAGATGATTTTGTCGCGATGCAAACATTCATGCCTGATCACCCTTCTGTCGATTTTTTATTGTGTAAAAAAGGATTCGGGTTCATTCAAATTCAACATTGCCTTGAAGGTTTAAGCAAGAGCCTATCCAACATGGGATCATTGCTTGGCCTATTAAGCAACATCTCCACCATCTTGATGGTTAGCCTTGGAATGTTATTTTTGTTTTACCTGTTGTTTTTAACTTTAGAGCACGGTCAGTACTTCAGTGCATTTTACGCCCAATTTTTTCCAAAATTACCCAAGTGTATCAGCATGCTTTTACACTTCATATTAATGTTGGCCTCATACATGGCCATGGGATGGATGGGTGTGGGACTGTACACTTTACTCACTTTAAGCCCAAAAATGACCGTGGGAAACAACGTGGTGGTGTTGCTGTTTGGGTTGGTTTTTTTGGCGCTTCCTTATGTCTTTTATATCCATGCATTCAAAGCCAATCACAGAAATGACATCGCAAACATCATGCTTGATCCGTTTGATGGCTCTTACATCAATCAAAACGAAATCATCCTAGAAAAGTGGATGAAAAAGTTCCCCAAAGATCACCAGGCTGCGTTCACGTTGGCCAGGGTTAAAACAAGGCTTAAAAAATTCAATGAATCAAAAAACATGTACGAATCTCTGATCAGAGAAAACCCAAACTGGATCAAACCCAAAATCAACTTGGCCATCATGCACTTTGTTTTGGATGACAAACCAAATGCGCAAAAAATGTTCGAAGATTTGGCTGATGGAAGCACAAATGCATTAAAAGCACATTTTAACCTTGCGCAAATCTACTTAAGCAAAACACAGATCGAGCAAGGCGCAAAACAGATCGCACAAGCAAAAGAAATCAATCCAAAAAAGTACTCCATCACCACACTTGAAAGCAAACAAAACAACTCAGATGAATTTTTAAAATCCTTGGTTGAAGAAAGCCTTGAGCCCCGTGAAATTTGGCCGCGCTTTCTTCATGTGAAGGAATCGTCAAAGGCCATACAAAAGTCTTTGTTCAAAAATGCGTTTTCAGGATTATCAGTAACTTTTTATCAGTTATTTGTACTGCTGCTGATCGCATCAAGGGTGTTTTTGCTTTTTAAACAACCACAAAAAACACATGTGGTTCGCTCAGCACAATCCTCAGACGAATCCGATTTAAATGTATTTAAACAGTTTGGAAAAAAACCATTTTTATTTGGGTTGTTTTTGGATGAAAATATTGAAGCGTTCAAAGTGCGCTGGATATCACTGCTGATACCAGGAGCCCATTGGTATTTCAAAGGCCATGTTTTACTTTCATTTTTGATTGTATTTTTATTTCTACTTTTCGTGACTCCTCTATTTTTTTCATGTT
Organism: Bdellovibrionota bacterium; assembly: GCA_041918415.1. GTDB lineage: Bacteria > Bdellovibrionota_G > JALEGL01 > JALEGL01 > JALEGL01 > JAYRVV01. Next base: position 7,014 of record JAYRVV010000243.1, read on the forward strand.
TGCTTTTTAAAGATCCCATTGAATCACACGGTCTTCCATCTTTGAATGTTTCTTTGATGCTTGGCTTATTGGCCACATTCATTTACGGTTGGATCATTTATGTTGTTGTCAAAAAGAGGAACTAGATGGCGCTAAAAGGTAAACTAGAAGAGTTCCCACTGGCTGATATTTTTCAGTTGATCGGTCAGCAGCAAAAATCAGGTTCGCTGTTCGTCTCAAACAACCAAATGCAAGCTCGAATCGTTTTTGATGACGGACAAATCATCCTGGCCAGCTTCCAAGGAAGCAAGAAAAATTTGTTGTTTGGAAATATTTTGTTGCAATCCAAAGTTATTTCACAAACCATGTTGGATGAGGCGCTCGACTTGCAAAGAACAACCAAGCGAAGTGTTGGAGACCTTTTAATCAGCAAGCGCTACATCACCCCAGAAACCTTTAGAGAAATATCACAAATTCAACTTGACGA
>JAYRVV010000244.1:0-4138 GCA_041918415.1 Bdellovibrionota bacterium
GATTACTTTCACTCATCTTTGGATCTTAAAACCCCAAACGATTTTGAAAATACTTGGTTTATTAACAACAAAATTAACCAACAAAATACTCCCCTAAAAAATGCTTGCTAAACCGGGGGCAGTACACCGCTTGTGCGTCTGTCAAATCTTTAAACCATTGAGTGATGGTACTCATTTCATGAGTATCACCTCGATTTGCAGCTTTAACAATTTTGTTAATTTGCTCAATTGATAATTCAGAAATCTTGGGGCCTGCCATTACATGGCCAAAGAAAAGTACAAAAGTTAAAAACACGCCCCTTACAAACATGATCAACGCGTGATATCAAACTACTTGCTATGAGTCAATTAGTATAATGCCTTGCTTTTTGAACCATTTTAAAAAAATGATTGTCCATAATGCGGATATAATTATGATATCTACCTGATTTCATTATATATTATGTATATTGCTTTTATGCGTTATTATGTGGTAAAAGCGCTTTGTGAATAAGCTAAGTTGCATAAACTTCATTACCTTAAGCCTCATGTTGATGATGACCATTTCATCATTTTCACAAACACATGGCATTAAAAATAGCATTTTAAAAAAACAGGAGAGCTTGGCCCTGCTTTCATTTCAATTGCTAGTAAAAGACATTGCCATAAGAAAGAAATGGAATGAATTTAGAGAAGACCTACCCGTTCGGCACGTTCACATACCCAGAATATCCACCACAATTGAAACCATCTATCAGCACCTTCATGAAAAACACGACATCATACCCAAACAAAGCCCCTTGTTTTATTTTGATAAAATCAGCGAGACACAAAACAACCATTACAATCAAAGAATGATTCTCGATGTGATTCACTCAACATTGCTTTTTATTCAAGAAGTTCATCGATTGTATGAAAGAAACATTCATCAAAACCTAGCAGATTCACTCGAAAACCAAAACGATACCGAAAGCGATGTATCTGCACAAATCAATTACGAAGATGAGGTTTTAAACCAAGCTGCCTTAAACCTGATCAAGCAATTTACTCAAAAGCATTTTTATGACAAAACTTACGCACAAAGAAAATGGATGAAACGAAAACATGAAAAGAGAATCAGCGAGCATGCCAAAGAATTTTTAATTCCAATACGCGACCAAGCGTATGGCATCATTCGAATTGAAAAAAAAGAACAAAAAACGGGTGATGCACAAGAACGTGCACAGCTGGCTTACAACATTGCTTACTTCACCATTGGCAGCACAAAATTTTACTTTTCAGATCAAAGTGACATGAATCACTAAGGAGAATGTAGAAAAATACAGTTTTTTGGCTTTTGAAGAATTGAGCCAGATTCTAGGCCGCAGCGAGCGAAAAACCGCAGCATACACGCCAGGTATGTGAGGATTTTGAGCGAGTGAGAACGAAGAAGATGGCCAATTATTCTTAAGCCTCCTAAGACCTTTGGACGGCATTGATTTTTGTGATACAAGACAATGCATGCAATTGGACTACATTCAAAACATTCCCGTATTTGGTCAAAGTGAAAATAAAATCAATACGATTTTAAAAGATGAAATATCACGTTTAAAAAAAGAAAAAAACGCAATCATTTTATGTCACAATTATCAAAACCCTCAGGTTCATGAAGTGGCGGACTTTGTGGGCGACTCTTACGGCTTATCAAAAGCAGCGGCATCCACACCGTGCGATGTGATTGTTTTTTGTGGCGTAAGGTTCATGGCCGAAACCGCTTACATTCTTAATCCCACAAAAACCGTTTTATTGCCTGAAGAAATGGCGGGCTGCGCACTGGCTGATTCGATCAAGGCCAGTGATGTGATTGAATGGAAAAAACAATACCCGGGAGCACCTGTTGTGATGTACATCAATTGCTCTGCTGATGTAAAAGCCGTCAGCGATGTGATTTGCACAAGCTCAAATGCATTACACATTGTCAACTCACTTCAAGAAGAAACCATTTTGTTTGGGCCCGATCAAAATTTGGCCTCTTATGTTAGCAAACACACAAATAAAAAAATCATACCATGGCTTGGCTTTTGTCCCGTGCACAAAGCCATCACACTTGAGATGCTCATGGAAACAAAATCCATGTTTGAAGATGCTGTGGTGATTGTCCATCCGGAATGTGTCCCTGAAGTTGTATCCATGGCCGACGAAGTATTATCAACTTCTCAAATGATCGACGTGATTCAAAAACGAAAAGAAAAAACTTTTATTGTCGGCACTGAAATTGGTTTGATTCAAAAAGCACAAAAATTGTGCCCCGACAAAACCATCCATCCCATTTACAGACACAAAAGCTGTGACCAATCTTGTGCCTGTCCGTTCATGAAGGTGACCAACCTTCACAGCATCTTACACAGCCTTGAATCCAACACGCACGTAATCACGGTTGAAGAAAGTTTGAGGAAAAAAGCGCTAAAATCGGTTGAAAGAATGCTTGAGTTTGGATTGCCCAAGTGAGTTCCACGGCGCTTGAAGGTTTTTTAGCTGCGTTAAGTTTAATGAGCCAAAGAGTTTGTCGGGATTAAAAATCAAGTTGGGATCCAGTTTGGTTTTAATCATTTCCATCAATGCGTAAGTTTGTGGATATTGCTTTTTTAGCCAATGACTTCGAAGCATGCCAACACCATGCTCGCCTGATATCGTTCCCTTCATCTCAATCACCAAGGCATAAAAATCATCCATGAGCGCTTCAAGCTTTATTTTAAAATTTGGATCAAAAACATCCACCCATGGATTGACGTGAACATGCCCCTGCCCCACATGGCCAAAAACAGGCCCGTCCATTTGATGATGCTTGAGTAAACGCCTTAGCTTTAAAACATAGTTTTTGAGGTGAGGCAAAGGCACACAGGCATCTTCGATGCACCTTAATGGTTTTAGCTTTTGCTTACCTTCATGCAAAGAACTTGAAACGCTTTTTCTCATGCTTAAAAAAGTTTCTCTTTCTTGAGGGGAATCAATCCTGACAGCTTGAGGATACAAAGCCAAAAGATCTTTTGGCGCTTGATCAAACTGTGCGATTAAGCAAGCCTTTGATTTAAGTGGCCTCACAAGTCGTCCTGGATAGACTTGATCAAAGTGAGCAAGGATGTGATGATCCATGTATTCCAATGAAATGGGATTAAAATCCCTTAACACTCCAACTTCATCCAATGCGTTTGCTTCTTCATCAAAATAAAACAACACAAGACTTTGATAAAAACCCAGGCTTTCATGCGTGATGAATTCGATGGATTCAATCAAACCCAAAGTACCTTCAGACCCGCACATCAGCTGACTAAAACGCGCCTGTTCATTTAAAAGCTCATGCAATGCATAGCCTGCAGAATTTTTTAAGGTTTGAATTTTCTCTTGTTCAATCAATGTTTTGTTATCTTTAACAATGTTAAGGATGTCTTTAAACAGCGCTGGTGGATTTGCATCACTGTAAAGTTGCCCATCGCTCAATACAAAACTCGCATCGGTCACATTGCTTCTTGTATCTTTATAGCGAAGTGATCTTGGTCCGCTGGCATTTAAACTCATCATGCCACCCACCGTGCAATGATCTTGACTGCCTGGATCCGGACCCATCATGCGACCAAAGGGTTTTAAAAACTGATTCACATCTTTTAAAACCGCGCCGGGTTCTAGCAATATTTTTTGTTTGTCATAACTGATGATGCGATTGAAGTGTCTTGAAAAATCCAACACAATCCCACGACCGATCGCCTGACCGGCGACAGATGTTCCCGCCCCTCTTGCCGTGATGGGTAGACAATAGGTCGTGGCCAAGTCCACCAAAACTTGCAGTTCGGTTTTATCCCTAACATAAACAACGATTTGTGCATCTTGCTTGAAAATAGATTGATCCACATTGTGCGCGTGACTTAGTAAATCACAATCAAAGTGTTTTTGTATTTCATCCACACATCGTATCATGTTGTTTTCTCCTCTATTTCAATCAAAGGCACATGTAAAAAATGTGCCATGTTGATTTTTTTTAAAAACGCCTGCTCTACCAATTTCATTTCTTCATAGATTTGCCAAGGTTCATGATCAATGAGATCAATACGTCCACCCGCCATTTGACTGTGACCTCCACCTTTTCCTTCAAGCCCTGACTCGCCGCGAGCGCCACGCCGTCGGC
>JAYRVV010000245.1:0-1539 GCA_041918415.1 Bdellovibrionota bacterium
TGACAGTTCAAAAAATTTAGTTGTAAGATTTGACATTCAATCAAATCACTCCAAAATAGTGTGGTTTTAAATGAATACAAACTCATTCAACACCATAGCCTTTGACAAAAGGGATTTGCTTTCTGGTGTATCGGTCTTTCTTGTTGCGCTGCCGCTGTGTTTGGGTATTGCGCTTGCGTCCAACGCTCCCTTGTTTTCTGGTCTTGTGGCTGGCATCGTTGGAGGTATCTTGGTGGGCATGCTCAGTGGCTCACACACCAGTGTTGCAGGTCCTGCGGCGGGTCTTGCGGCCGTAGTGCTTACCCAAATTAATCATCTTGGAAGTTTTGAATCATTTTTGACAGCTGTTGTATTGGCAGGGTTGATCCAGATTTTATTGGGAGTTTTTAGAGTAGGGTTTATTTCAGCTTTTTTTCCATCCTGTGTGATCAAAGGATTATTGGCTGCTATTGGCATCATTTTAATTTTAAAACAGATTCCTCACTTATTTGGGCACGACCCTGATTTCATGGGTAATCTTTCGTTTATACAACATGATGGTGAAACAACTTTTTCCCAATTGTTAAGTACTAACATACATTTAGGTTCTAGCGTTGTAGGTTTAATGAGCATCGCCTTGCTTGTGTTGTGGGACAAAATTAAATGGTTAAAAGCCAGTTTGATACCTGCTTCAGTTGTGGTTGCGTTGCTAGGCGTGATTCTTAACGAAATACTAAAACTTTTTTTCCCTAACATAATGATTTCAAATGCGCATTTGGTCAACGTGCCTGTATTTGATAACGGAAAATCGGTGTTTGATTTTATTTCGTTTCCGAATTTATCTATTTTAAATAACCCCAAGGTTTTCATTAGCGCATTCACTTTGGCCATGGTGGCTTCTTTGGAAACGCTTTTGAATTTGGAGGCGGTTGACAAAATTGATCCAAAACAAAGGTTTTCACCACCCAATCGTGAACTTTTTTCTCAAGGTGTTGGCAATGTCATTTCGGGTTTGTTGGGTGGTTTGCCATTGACCAGTGTGATTGTAAGAAGCAGTGTGAACATCAACGCCGGAGCACAAACAAAATTAAGTGCCATTATTCATGGATTTTTACTGTTGTTTAGTGTTTTTTTTATTCCACAATTGATTAACAAAATTCCTTTGTCTTGTTTGGCTGCCATACTCATTATCACAGGTTATAAATTAGCCAACCATAAACTATTCATCAAAATGTATCAAAGTGGCCTAAGACAATTTTTACCATTTGCAGCTACAGTTTGTGCAATCGTATTATCAGATTTACTTATTGGAATAGGCATTGGTTTAGCTATCAGTTTGGTTTTTATTTTATATACCGATTTCAAACGCCCACTAAAAAAATATTTAGAACATCATGTACTCAATGATGTTTTAAGGATTGAATTATCGAATCAAGTCAGTTTTTTTATGAAAGCAACTTTGGAAAAAGCGTTGACGAAGGATGTGCCAAACGGTGGACATGTCTTGATTGATGCAAGACAAACTGATTTCATCGATCCAGATGTTTTAGACTATTTACA
>JAYRVV010000246.1:0-2049 GCA_041918415.1 Bdellovibrionota bacterium
AGATATAGAGTGCGTTTTTCATGTTTGTGATTCTACTCCATTTTCATAACGAGCAACTCTTCCCCGCTGTGACGTATGACATCCGCAATGCGGAAAATATTAGAAATACGCTGGAAGTAACGCGGCATGGCTTCATAAGGGATTGCCTTGAAGCCAAATTTAATATAAAGACCTTCCATTTTTGAAACAATGGGCGTGGGCAAAAAATCTTTCAAATAATCAGACACCACAACCGGCCCTGCGCCTGGGCCACCCCCACCGTGAGGAGTTGAAAATGTTTTATGAAGATTGATGTGCATGACATCCACACCCATCTTGCCAAAATCCACTTGGCCAACCAAGGCGTTAAGGTTGGCACCATCACAATAAACCAATGAACCGTTTTCATGAACACATTTGGATATCTCAACAATGTTCTTTTCAAAAATACCCAAGGTGTTTGGCACGGTCATCATGATGCCGGCGACGGTATCATCCAACAATTTTTTAACGTCTTTAACTTCAACCACTCCACTTTTTGATGTTGGGATTTGTTTCACTTTGAAACCGCACAAGGCAGCGCTGGCCGGATTGGTTCCATGTGCACTGTCGGGCACCAACATGGTGTTTCGTTGCAGGTTTTGATTTTTTTTATGATAGGCTGCAATCATTTTCACACCAACCAATTCACCCTGTGCGCCAGCTGCAGGCGAAAGAGAGCAAGCCTTTAATCCGGTGATGTTCATCAAAGCCTCTTGCAAATCATGCATCAACTTCAAGGCGCCTTGGGTAAAACGCTTGGGCATCAGTGGGTGAAGGTTTGCAAAACCAGACAAATTGGACACTTTATCGTTGATTCTTGGGTTGTATTTCATGGTGCAAGAACCAAGCGGATAAAAACCTTCATCAATCGAAAAATTAAACTTGGATAAATTTGTAAAATGCCTAAGCACTTCAAATTCGCTTAAAGAAGGAAAATGCTTCAATTCATTTCTTTTCAAAAATTCTGGCAACTTGCTCGTGGTGTTTCTTTTTGAAATGTAACCGCTGTTTTCATCGATGCAGTCAAAGTCACTTGTTTTTTCAAGCAAGGTTTTTTCCACATGAAAACTTCTTTGTTTTTCTTTTGGTTTCACAGTATTGCCTTTGCCACAGAAAGATACTTTTCCAATTCCTTGTCACTTTTGGTTTCTGTCACACAAACCAACAGTTCATTAAAACTTCCCATTTGTATTTGTTCAAGCGAAACACCCGCCACAATGTTTTCTTTATACATTCTTTCTAAAAATTCTTCGCTGGAAATGGGTAAGCGTATAGCAAACTCATTGTAGGTAAGACCTGAGTGGACAGCTTTAACACCTGGCAAGCTCAACAATTCATTTTTAAAATCGTTGGCCAAAGCATAATTTTGCAAGGCCACTTCCTTGAGGCCATTTTTTCCCATCAGGGCCATGTAGATGCAGGCCCTCAGTGCACACAAAGAATGGTTGGTGCATATGTTTGAAGTGGCTTTTTCACGACGAATGTGCTGCTCTCTGGTGGACAAGGCCAAAACGTATCCCCGAATATTTTGTGAATCTACGGTTTCGCTCACAAGACGCCCAGGCATTTGTCTTAAATACTGATGTTTTGAAGCAAACAAACCCAAATAAGGTCCACCAAAGCTGACCGGATTACCAAGGGATTGACCCTCTGCACATACGACATCGGCCATGCTCGGAGCTTTTAAAGCACCAAAAGCCAAAGCCTGCGTGGATGCACACACAAACATGGCATCGCTCGCACGCGCTTGAGAGCATAACTTTTCCAAATCTTCGATGACACCATAAAAATTAGGCTGTGACACCAACACACAAACACCATCTTCAATTCCTTGAATCAAAGTTTGTCCATTAACATCCAAATCCAGCATGACAATGTTGATGTTTGATTCGCTTAAGTATGTGCGGATGGTTTTAATGTACTGAGGGTGCAAACCTTTTGAAAGATATACGTTCTTACCTTCTTTGATTCTCATGCACATGAGCACGGCTTCAGCGCTGCTGGAAGCACCATCGTACATCGAGGCAT
>JAYRVV010000247.1:0-2845 GCA_041918415.1 Bdellovibrionota bacterium
CCTCGCCAATAAAAAAACGAACCCCTTGGGGTTCGAATCCCCCAACTCAATATGTATTTAATCTCAAAATCCCACAAAAATACTACATATAAATTGGTGGAGGCGGGGGGATTCGAACCCCCGTCCGAAAGGGTATCCAGACCAACCACTACACGCTTAGTTCATGATTTAAATCTCGTTTGAAAAGACTCCCATAAACAAGATTCTTCCAAACCAGTTCAGGTTTAGTTTCATGAGCTTTCACCCAAACACTCAAAGCCCACTACCCTGCTGTTTTAGCGTCCTTTTTTGTTAGCAGGTGTCACAAAATCGGACGTAGCAGAATTTAAGCTGCCATTGCGTAATCGTTGTCAATTACGTTTTTTCTACCGGATTAACGAGGCCTGGTAGAAACCTCGGCGTGCAATCGATCGTTCAAACCTCCCGTCGAAACCAGTCGCCCCCTGAAGCACTTTTATAGTACCAAACGGGCACCATGAAAAGACCCAATTTGATAAATTTGTTTGAAAAAATCAAACGTTTAGGTATGAGAACCCTTGTCTTAAGGGTTGTTTTTATATTTTATTAATAAATACAATAGGTTAGGTAAAATATGAAGAAAAAGAAAAAACAAAGTAAAGCAAAAACCAAATTAAAATTAAAGCCTTCCAAGTTGAGCAAAGCGGTCATACTTAAAAAGTCCGCCAAAAAACAAAGCAGCAAAATTGCTAAGAAAACCAACACCAAAAAGGCTAAATCCAAAGTCGCTAAAAAGAATTTTGAAACTAAACTTAAAGCAACAAGCACCATGAAATCTGCTGTTGAGCTTTTAAGTCAAAAGAAAAAAGAACTCACTGTCACCAAACCCAAAGCCCCTTTGATGAGTGAGGCGCAAGATGAAACCATGTACGATGACTTTGATGCCCCCATGACCGATGACTCTACCTTTTCAGATCGGATGGACACTGACGACTTTAGAGAAATATCAAGCAGCATTGGTTCAAAAGACATCTTTCGTGAAGAAGAATAGATCAACACTGATTGGTCTAACAGGTCTGAATGCCTCGGGCAAAGGTGCGGTTGCTAACCTTTTAATCAAGATGGGCTACAAGTATTTTTCTTTGTCAGACGAAATTAGAATTTTAGCTAAAAAAAGAGATTTAAAACCATCAAGGCAAAACCTTACCATGCTAGGCCAAGAACTTCGCCAAAAACATGGGCCTGAAGTCTTGGCATTAAAAGTGATGAAGAAAATAAAAAAGCCGTATTGTGTGATTGACTCAATACGAAGTCCATATGAAATCAAAGCTTTAAGAACAGAACACAACCTTTTTTTGATTTATGTGCATGCCCCCAGCCGATTGCGCTATGAGCGCGCCATTATAAGAGGCCGGGACGAAAGCGCCCCCACTTACAAAACTTTTTTATACAATGAAAAAAAAGAATGCACCGACAATCCCAATGCGCAACAGCTGCACCTCGCCATTGGCTTGGCTGATCATAAAATCATCAACAACAGAGATCTCTCAACACTTGAGAAAAAAATAACTCGACTTCTTAAAAAATTAGCTTACCCACATCAATCAAAATAATCTTTGACTGAATCAAAACCGTCCAAATCAATATCGACACTTAAATCGTCACCAAACGTTAAGCCAGTTGCCGACACATATTCCTTTGACAATATTGTAGGATCAAATCGATTCTGTGTTTGTGAAGCGCATCGAACGCCCAAAAAAACCAGCACTATTAATAAAACCCCTTTTTTCTTAAAACATATTCCAAACAGCATCGCCAGCATCACAAACAACATCCAAATATTTATTCTTGCCAAAGATAGTGAATCATACGTTACAAAATAAATATCACGATTTTGAGCCATGATCAGGCCATCAATATCCTGAAATGTGAATGTTTTTTTTACAAAGTCCACGTCCGTGGCTGTTGATATCAAGTCATCTTCATCTGACCATTGTCCATCATTGTTTGAATCCCTATACAATTTTATTGATACAACATCGCTAAAGCTTCCAAGACCCTGATCTTGCAAGGCCAGTGAATGAAGCAAAGATGTATCTCCAATCGACTCCATTTTCATGGCCAATCTTACTTGTTCACCGTCGGCACTTAAATTAACGCCTGAACTGGCATTGCTGATTCTTAATTTTGGCGCCAGGCCTTCAACCGTGGCTTTAAGTGTATAACTTGTCTCACCACTTGAATAATTGCTGACCAACAAATGGTATGTGCAATCTTCTAAAGGTGGATTTGACCGAGCATCCAAGACAACCGTTTCCCGTCCGCTAACATCTGTACCCGCAAACTGAGCTTGTTGATCAGACGAATTGTTAAATACCACAGGCGACGAAACACCACCCGTCAAAGAAAAAAAATCATCACAGCGACCAAACAAGTCCAAATCCTCAAACGGATTACTGGCTTCAAGCTCAAACGTCACCCTGCTTGCCCCGCTTGGAACCGAAATGAAATAATCCAGCGACGAAAGATAAGCAATGGCTTGTCCCTCAATAACGGTTGAGGTGTTACCCGTGATGGACTTGCCTGATTGCAACCTTCCGTTTTCGTTCAAAATCAAATCAATGTCCTGTGTGCTCGACGATGCAATCACAGACACAGCTTCGCTATCGCTTAATTCATCATTCGTTGGATCATGGCTTTCGCTTTCGCCACTGTAAAACTCTGATGGCACATAGGGTGGATAAGGATCAAACTCTCGTATTGCCAAGGCACCCATCGGCTCCATCTTTACGCTGTATGATCCTGAGCTTAAAACCCCACATTGATAAGAACCATCATTTTTCAAATAGGCATCTGAATAATAGGAGACCGCTTGAACGTTAGGATC
>JAYRVV010000248.1:0-6715 GCA_041918415.1 Bdellovibrionota bacterium
CCCAAGGCTTTAATTCACTTGCTCAATCAATTTCAAATCAAGCCCCGAAGGGCCATCATGATTGGGGACAGTCCCGTGGACATCATGGCCGGGCGTGAAGCGGGCATGCACACCGTTGGCATTTTAAAAGGCTTTAGCTCGCAAAACCTAATGAGACAAAGCAAGGCCGATGTATTGGTCAATACCCTTGAAGACATCAATGAATTATTATGATCATAAAAAATTTTCATTGGGATATAAGTCTTTTTTGGTCAATCAATTTGAAAGCCTTTCATAAATAGGTATTAAATCATAAATGAACTGCAAACGCTTTATACAAAGGCATTCTAGAAATGTTCTTCTTTAAATATGCAATTTTCAGGGGGCAATCTTTGTGCTTTGGTAAAAACACAATTATTATGGGGGCTTATCGAAATTGCTTTGATTGGGTCTAAAAAAATTTGATCTAAAACACTTCTATTTTAAGCAATAATCTGATTAATAAATTTTGTCTTGATCCTTTCGATCAAGTCGCCATAAGGTAGAGGTATATCGTAACAACGTTGCCATACGTTAACATAGGTTTTTGTTCAATTTGAAGGAGAAAAAATGACGCAAACGCAAAGTGATCCCGTAAAATTATCTTCCATGGATCCTAAAGCAAAGAAAAAGGGAATATTGAATAAAAACGGACTTCAATTTGAAAGATATTTTACGCGTGAAGGGCTTCATCCTTTTGAGGAAATCGAGTGGGAATCCAGAGATGCTGTCATCACCAACGAAAAAGGCCAAGCTGTTTTTGAACAAAAAGGCGTTGAAGTTCCAAAATTTTGGTCCATGCTCGCCACCAACGTTGTCGTTTCTAAATATTTTCGTGGTCCATTGGGCACACCCGAACGTGAGCGCTCAGTTAAGCAACTGGTCACACGCGTGGCCAAAACGATCAGCGATTGGGCCAGAAAGCAAAACTATTTCGATTCAGAGCAAGACGCCATCATTTTCGAAGACGAGCTTACCCATTTGTTGGTTTACCAAAAAATGGCCTTCAACTCTCCCGTTTGGTTTAACGTTGGGATAGAAAAACACCCCCAATGCTCGGCTTGTTTCATCAATTCGGTTGAAGATTCCATGAGTTCAATTTTAGATTTGGCAAAAACCGAGGGCATGTTGTTTAAAGGTGGATCGGGTACAGGCACAAATTTTTCCACGATCCGCTCTTCCAGAGAAAAATTGGCCGGCGGTGGTGATGCTTCGGGCCCTGTTTCGTTCATGAAAGGGTATGATGCTTTTGCCGGTGTGATTAAATCGGGTGGAAAAACCAGGCGTGCAGCCAAGATGGTTATCCTAAACATCGATCACCCAGACATTGTTGATTTCATCGAATGCAAAGAAAAAGAAGAGAAAAAAGCATGGGCGTTGATCGATGCTGGCTATGACAGCTCCTTCAATGGCGAGGCTTACGGCTCAATCTTTTTTCAAAATTCAAACAACTCTGTGCGAGTGACAGACGAATTCATGCGAGCTGTGGAACAAAACCAAGCATGGACCACATTGAGCGTTAAAGATAAAAAACCCATGGATACGTATGAAGCACGCGAATTGATGGGCAAGATATCTCATTCTGCCTGGCATTGCGGTGACCCTGGATTACAATTTGATAGCATCATCAATGACTGGCACACCTGTCCCAATGCAGATCGCATTCACGCATCCAACCCTTGTTCTGAGTACATGTTTTTAAACGACACGGCTTGCAACTTGGCTTCGTTAAACTTGATGAAATTTGTCACACACGACGGCGAGTTTGATGTGAAGTCTTATCGAAAGGCTTTGAAGACAACCATTTTAGCTCAGGAAATTTTGGTCGACAACGCGTCTTACCCAACGCCTAAAATTGAAAAAAACAGCCACGAATATCGTCCCCTTGGCATAGGTTATGCCAATTTGGGTGCCTTGCTCATGAGCATGGGCTTGCCTTATGACTCAGATGCAGGTCGGGCTTATGCTGGCGCCATCACGGCCGTTTTGAGCGGACACACTTATCTTACTTCTGCACAAGTTGCGGCCATCAAGGGGCCTTTCGCTGGATATTCTTTAAACAGAGAACCCATGCTCAAGGTCATTCGTAAACACTTTGATGCTGTTTTTAACATCGATCAAAAACTCATCCCGCATGAACTTTTTGAAGCTGCCAAAGAAGACTGGGCTCTGGCCTTTGACCTTGGAAAACGTCATGGCTTTAGAAACTCACAGATTTCTGTTTTGGCACCAACAGGCACCATTGGCTTCATGATGGATTGTGACACAACCGGCATTGAGCCTGACATTGCACTTGTGAAATACAAAAAATTGGTGGGTGGAGGATTTTTAAAAATCATCAACACCACCGTTCCCATGGCTTTGAAAAAACTCGGCTACAGCGATGCCCAGCGAGAAACCATTTTGAATCACATCGATCAAAAAGAAACCATCGAAGGCGCACCTTATCTAAAACCTGAACACTTGGCTGTGTTTGATTGTGCGTTTAAACCTTCCAATGGTTCACGTTCCATTCATTACATGGGTCACCTCAAGATGATGTCGGCGGCACAACCCTTCATCTCCGGAGCCATTTCCAAGACCGTGAATGTTCCCAACAACATCACAGAAGATGAAATATCAAAGGCTTACATGGAGGCTTGGAAGATGGGTATCAAAGCCATCGCCGTGTACCGTGATGGTTGCAAACGTTCACAGCCCTTGAACACTTCAAAGGATGAAAAAGAAAAGGTCATTGCCAACAAACCCTATCGAAGAAAGTTGCCTGAGGAAAGACAGGCCATCACGCACAAATTCACCGTGGGTGGATACGAAGGCTACATCACCGTTGGTATGTATGAAGACGGTTCCCCAGGAGAGATCTTTTTGGTCATGGCCAAAGAGGGTACTGTGGTGTCGGGCTTAATGGATTCATTTGCCACGGCCATCTCCATGGCCTTGCAATATGGTGTTCCATTGAAAGTCTTGATCGACAAATTCAGTCACACACGTTTTGAACCTTCTGGAATGACAGCGAACAAAGACATCCCTTTTGCCAAGTCGGTCGTTGATTACATTTTTCGATGGATGGCGTCGAAGTTTCTCAACGTTCAAGAACAGCAGGATGTGGGTGTGTTAAATCGTGTTCCTTTGGAAACGAATAAGCAGATGGAAGGCGCTTCTCTCGATCGTTCACAAAAGTGGTCCATTGATTTACAGCAAGATGCCCCAACATGCACAGAATGCGGTTCAATCATGGTGAGAAACGGAATTTGCTACAAATGTGTCAATTGTGGATCAACCAGCGGTTGCTCATGAGTGCAAAATGCCAAAAAATTTGTTGTGTAGGAAAAAAATGGGTAGAGTGAAAGTTAAGAGTCAAGATTGACTTTCATAAAGTGCTAACGAAAAAAGCCGTGTTGGGAAACCAACACGGCTTTTTTTTAACCAAAATTCATTTAACCGAAATATTTTTTATTGGTTTCGATAAAACTGCTCCATTTTTCAGGCACTTCTTCCTGAATAAAAATAGCGGTCACAGGGCATACAGGCTCGCAGGCACCGCAATCAATACACTCATCGGGGTTGATGAAAAGCTGCTTGTCTTCTTCTTTGCCATGAATGCAATCAACCGGACAAACCTCAACACAAGCTTTATCTTTAACGCCGATACATGGTTCACAAATGATATAGGCCATTGAAAATACTCCTTTTAAAATTTAAAATCCTTATATCAAAACTGTTTAAAAACACCATTTTCTTTCTGCACTTTAGCCCCATGAGCGGCTTTTGGCCAAGAAGAGAAATGCTTTTAAAACGCTTGCTAAAGTCAAAGCAAACAAGGTCTGTCTACTTTAAAGGATATAACTTGCGTGATAGCTGTGATACAGGGATTTTAAAGGATGCTTTGTGTTACAAAACACGTGAATGTATGTTTGTTTTTTTGATAAATCCTCCCAAGAAAGCTCATCAACATGTGTTTTTTCCACAATGCAATGATCTTTAAGTTTTGTCATCTCAAGTGCCTTTTCAACATCCTCAATGCTATTGGGACATTTTTCTAAAACCAAAACCTGATTGTTTTTGATCAAAGCAGAAAAGTTCGCTTCTCTCGTATTTAGAATTTGGTTTTTGATGTGAAAAGCGTTTGGATATGTATCCATGCCAACCCGAATTTGATTCTTTTGCTCGATTTCTTTTTCGATTCTAGGAAATAAAAGTGGCTCATATTGTTCAAGACCAAGGACTGTCTGCGATGCAGGTATAGAATGCTCATGGGTTCCAAAAATGTCACCAAACATGCGATCGATGAAAAGTTCTAATAAAAAGCGCTGCTGCGGTTTGTCTGCACTCATCTCATGATCGTTCATGGCACCTTCCAAAATGGATTTAAAGGAATAATTTAAAGTCGCCGGTGAAAGCATAAAATTCTTAAGGCTTTTTCGTGTTCCCAAATCAAGACCTGCGTGAATCATCGTTTTCCTTTGATTTTTTCTAGAACCATTCCAAAGATTAAATAGGTCTTGTGTCTGTGTTTTGTGATCGATTGTCCAAGCGTTTAACTCATGATCAAGCTTGGCAAGTAGCTGGACTCTTGCTTGATCATCGTTTTGTTCACCTATTTTTAAAGTAAAGCTGCCAAGTGTAAACGCATGCCCTGCTTGATCAAGGCGACTTTTGGCAAGCTCATAATCTTTGGTCAAAGCCATGGGTTTGGCATGCAAGAATAACGTTAGACCATGAAATGCGCTTAAAGCCATCGTTCGTAAGCACAAGTTGCGATTCAATGCGTTTGTTTCATGTATTTTACATGCATGATTTGATGGCAAAGAGAGCCCATGGTCCAAAGCCAAAACAGAATCGCGATAAGCCTTTTGAATGCCTTTGAACAATTCAAGCCTTTGCTCAATTGAAGAAAGTCCAAGACTCGTTAAACCATACAAAAACATCTTCAACACAGCAAAGGCTGGTGAACGCATCGAACTAAAAAGTGTGAAGGCTTTTTCTTGAAGCTTTGATTTTAAGACCATTTGTCCGGCATAAAGACCACCTTCTACCAATAAGCTCGTCATCAAAAACAACTTTGCGTTGTGCATGAGGTTTTGTTTAAACTGTGGCGTCAGGCCATTTAAACTTAACTCCAACATGGCTTGTGCAGCCACCAAGGCCGCTGTATTTTTTAAAACCGATTTTGAAAAATGTTTTAGAAAATAGCCCCCGTGCCCTGCTTCCCGCAGCAATGTTTCTTTGGCCAAGGCTTTGAGCTCAAAGCTTGTGTAAACCTTAAGACTGTAAAGATCATGAATTTTGTTCATCGCTTGAGACACAAGATCGCTGCCAACAAGCAAAAAAGCGCTTCCCGCAGCATACATGGGTAAGTGAGATATCAGGCGGGAGTATTGCTCAAGACTCACTTTTGGACTAAGGGCAATGCGAGTTAACTCAGTTAAAATCAGACCCACCACGGCTTGCATGCAAAGCGTTTGATAGCTTGTTTTTCCAACATAAGAAGGACCCTCATGTTTAGCAGCCAGGTCCATTAAGCGCTTAAGGTGCATGTGCTCAGGAGGCGTTGTTCTGATCCATTGGTTTATTTTTTCAATGGCACTTTTTAAGGCTTCAATATCAAGCTTCGCCCACTGATGTTTGGGTACGCTCTCAAGCGCTTGAAGTAAGCTTAATGGATCTGACTGCCCAACGTTTGAAACACTACGAAGCAAAACAGGAATAGAAGAATTGACCAATTTTAAAGGCCCATCACTGTTTGGGTTTTGTTTTGAAAGTTCTTTAAGCTCAAGATGATCTGGCGAGATGGGCGATAGTTGCAGAGGTTTATCTTCTGGTAATTGATGAAGCTTAAGTGAAGGCTCAGGTAGCAAATCACCGTTTGGCTTGTGTGAAGGTAAGGTAGGTGGATTAGGATTTATTAAATTGATTAATTTTGTAATGGAACTTGGCAAGAACCCCAAACTCGTTTTCGTTTTGTTCGCTTTTATTCTTAAACCATCAACATGGTTTTTAAGTCCTTCTAAATTGAATTCATGTGGTTGAAATAATTTTCGTGTGAAGGGTAAAAATTCTTTGTAAACTGTAAGTTTACTTTGAGCAGACCCTACAAACTTATCCTTGGTTATGTCAGGATGGTTTCCAAAAAATTCATCAAACTCATTTTTTATTTTATATAGATCTTCGTCATCAAGTTCATGAATACCATTAAAATGTTCTTTTATGTTCACACCATGCTGATTACAAAGAAACGACACCACATCTTTGCTGGGTAAATAATATTGATCCCCAATAACCTCCATTTTATTTTTTTCTTGGTATTTTCCATAGTCATTTAATGTTTTAAATTTTTTTTCATTTTTAAGTAATCCTAATAATTCAAGAAGATCTTCCTGATTTGATTGCCTGTTAAGTTTTTTGATATCATTTTGGAAAGGAAAAGCCGTAACGCCTAGATTTTGATTGAATAATTTCTCTTTAAATCTTTGCCATAAACGACCAATAAAATCTTGCTTGTTTTTTATATTTTGAGAAGTTGGTATTTTTTCAGGAAACACGGCCTCATAATATTTGCGCATGTTTAATTTTTCGACATGATGAATATTATGAAAAGCTTTTAGCATTTGATTTCTTAAATGATTGTCTGCTTGCTGCGTTTTATTTTTTATTGCATCATATTCAAAAACAATTACACGATTCTCAATGGCAAAAG
>JAYRVV010000249.1:0-9982 GCA_041918415.1 Bdellovibrionota bacterium
TTTCAATTTCTAAATCGTGTGACTCTTCACCTTTAAGTTTTAAAAATCCACTTCGTTCAAACAGTTCCCAGATTTTTTGGTGGTCATCATCCTTGTAATAAAAATCTAAGCCAGGATACCTCACACCCAACACAAAATTATGCCACCTCGTCTCATCGTCAATCTTCCTTAACTCAAAACCTACAACCCGCTGCCCACACACCTCATAACTCGAACACACCACACCTTCACATGTGATTTTACTCCCATTTGCAAACTCAACCTCCATCCCATCAACCACATATCCACATGGATACACCAAATCCACTTGCACATCTCTTACACTCAACCCGTTCTCACTCACATCGTGTAATTTAAAACCCCCACCTCCAATTCTCACACACACGTCATCAGGTATCTTTCTCACTCGAACTGTCTCTCGCCTTAACAAACGAGCCAACACAGCGGGAACTTTCACGCGCACCTGACTTGAATCAATCACCTCCATCACACCCTCATATGCATGACACGTCGAAAAAATCTCAAACCGAAACATCGTCCGTAAATTGCTCAGAACAAACCCATAATCCACTCGCTCAACATCAAAATTAATATACCCATCCTCCATCTTGCTTGGACGCAACAAACCCCT
Organism: Bdellovibrionota bacterium; assembly: GCA_041918415.1. Taxonomy (GTDB): domain Bacteria; phylum Bdellovibrionota_G; class JALEGL01; order JALEGL01; family JALEGL01; genus JAYRVV01. The sequence continues at coordinate 632 of JAYRVV010000249.1, forward strand.
TCCAGATATGTTGCGAAACATAAGCCCCGTTAACTTAAACACCACATCACCAAATAAATCCCTGATCAATCCCTCTTCCCGAACCAAATCCCATCCAGACTCATCATTCGTGAACTCAACCTCGCTGTACTTACGCTCACCAAGACTGATCCCTAAACATACCCCTCCTTCAGCCTGCATCCGATGACATACGCGCGCCTTATAAGGTTGATTTCTCCAATACAATACACCCTCACCCCATAATTTTTCCCCCTCGCTCACTTGCACGCACATACCTTCAAAACTCTGATCCTTAACCAAACCCTCAATCTCAACTGCGCCCATCTCCAAGCGCACGTACTCCTTAACCTTTGAAATTACCCTAACGTGCCTTCGATGCTCATATGTCACCAATTCAACCATACCCCCTCACCATAATCACATTCCATGCCAAATGGAAAGAATTATAAGCTATTGATATCTAAGCATAATTACTAAAATTAACTTCAAACTGTGACCCCAAGGACCCACCACAAGTGCTGCAGAAAGTAAAACCAAAACATCATCATCAATACGAAAATCATCTTTTTTTAATTTCAAAAAAGATAAACCAAAAACCAAATAATGCCTCGGCTATAAAAGTCTTTATGAATCGAAAGCGGTACATTCGTAAGACCACGGTACCTTAATCATCAATTGAAAACTCTATCTTCTGACATACAACACAGGATTAAAGACAAACATCATCGCCCAAATTTACAAAATAATTCGGGTCCAGGCCTGTGTCCCCCGAATTCCCCAAATTCACTGACGAGGCAAATTAAATTTTAAACTTTTACCCTCAATCACTTCAACCATGGCCTTAACCACATCATCATCAAAGCTGGTCGGTTTTGGTAACAAGTGAACGTTTTTGAATCTCATTTGATACTCGTTCAAAACACTTTGAATCGGATAACCGGAGTGTATGAAAACAGGTATGTTCTCATCGCGCATTCTTATCCACGAAAGCGCGGCTTTACCTTTGAGTGGATCCAGCGGCGTGCTTAATTTTTCCTTCATGCTTAAATGCTCATTGAAAATTAAATCAAGCATCACCGCATCATAAATTTTTAAATCAATTTTGTTTCTTTCCAACTCAGAAGGGTCAAGCAATCGTGTGAATTCAAAATACTCATCAGTGAGCATTTCGATTGCATCAATGTTCATCACTTCATCTTCGATAAACAATATTTTGTATTTTCTTGTTAGTTTTAACAAGTCAGCTCGCGCAGTTAAAAGTAAAACCTGGTACCCGCGGCAAAATCAATTGCAAAATCCGGGTCATCGATCAATTCCAAACCCGGTACAGCTTCTATGAAAAAATCCAAAGACTGGTTGGTCAATGCCGTTTGAAATCCCACCGGAAAGCGCATGTTCAATGCTGAATCATCGCCAATCAACAACGCCGCACCTAAACCCAGATACCAAGAAAATTTTAGGTTTTCTCTCTCACCAATCACGTGAGGGTGCCACACATAATCGAATTGAGTTTGAAACCCATCTTCTTCACTGTAACCGTAACCCACACCACCAACAATGGCTTGATTGTCAAAGACATAATATTTACCACTGATTCCAAAAGGATCACCAAGCAAAACACCTAAACCCAAAGGACCACCCTCACCTCTCACAGAACCGGACGCTTGCTGATTCGGTATGCCCGTAAACTCTTGAGAAATGGCCAACGTTGAAAAAAACAAAACCAAACACAATATTCTTTTCATCTTTCCCTCCAAATTCGAAACATAGTGACATTTTCAATATCAAAACTCAAAGTTTTAATTGATTCGAGGATTCATAAAATACCGGTTCTTGGCCTCTGGCAAAAACTTTCGCCTGACCATACAGCGTGTATTCATCACCCAACACTTTTAAACTCGATCCTTCATACAACGCAAGCACTGTTTTCGAATTTTCTTCCAAAAATTCATTGAGACGATCCGCTCGGGTTTCGCCGCCATATGGCACCAAGCACGCATCTTCTTGGTAAAATATTTTTCCATCAAAATAATGTGCGTTGATCTGAAAATGCACAAGACCTAAAGCTTGTAAACCGGCGGGCAACACGATGGGCATATCGTTGGTGGTTTGAATGCTTGGACAGGCCAGGTTGGTTCCTGCACTCACCCCAATGTAAGGCATGGAATCATACACCCTGCTTCTGATCACATTGAGTAAACTCTTGCTTTGCATCACATGCAACAAACGAAACGTGTTACCTCCACCAACAAAAATAGCCATCGCGTTTTCGATCGCATTGATTGGATCAGAAAACTCATCAATGGATTTTATTGCTCGACGACCTAACAATGACAAATCCTTCATACGTTGTGTGTTGGCAGCATGATCTTTGACCGCATAGGGAATAAACAAAACCTCATCCACCGAACCCAAAAACAAATCAACATTCTTTCTGAACGCGTCAAGCCTTTTTTCTGTGCGCAGGCCTCCACTGTTTAAAAATAGCTTTTTCATACAAAAACCATTGAATCTATTCATTTAGTCCCTTGCAAGGAAAAAAGCGCTTTAAAATAAAAGGTTTAAGGCTTATAATGGAAGCGAGGGTTTCTGTGGTTTTTTAAACCTTCGAAGGAGAGATCATGCAAAGTAATGAAAGCGCCTCAAGCATCATTTCATTGATACAGTCCAAACAAAATCTCAAAGAATTTCAAGAATTGAACTGGGAAGGCTCCTTCGAAGATTATTTAAAAATAATTCAAAAAAACCCATCTGTTTGCAAAACAGCTTACCAACGCGTCTACGACATGATTCTTTCTTTTGGTTCAGAAGAATATGAAGATGGTAAGAAAAAAGTCACACGGTTCAATTTTTTTTCAGATCCCATTGAAAATGGAAAAGATGCTGTTTTTGGTTTGGATATTTCGCTTCAAAAATTAGTTAATTTTTTTAAAAGCGCGGCTTTCAATTTGGGTCCAGAACGCCGTGTCCTTTTATTGCATGGCCCAGTGGGTTCTGCCAAATCAACCATTGTTCGACTTTTGAAAAAAGGTCTTGAGCGCTACTCACGCACACCCCAAGGTGCTTTGTACACTTTTTCTTGGAGAATCGATCCAAGCCAATTTCCAAGCAAAATCATTGAAGGCACTGAAATGCTGGATCCCATGCATTCTGATCCTCTGTTGCTGATTCCACAAGAGCATAGGCAAAGTGTGTTGGATAAACTCAACGAAACGATTGATGGTGAAAGAAAAATCGTGTTGAAAGGTGATCTTTGTCCTGCATCCAGACAAATTTTCAGAGAACTGCTTGCCCATTACAAAGGAGACTGGACCAAAGTCATTTCACACGTTGTGGTTAAGCGTCTCTTGCTTTCAGAGAAAGATCGCATTGGTATTGGAACATTCCAACCCAAAGACGAGAAAAATCAAGATTCGACCGAGTTAACCGGCGATATCAATTATCGCTTGATCGCACAATACGGTTCCGATTCCGATCCAAGGGCATTTAATTTTGATGGAGAATTCAACATTGCCAATCGGGGCATGATTGAATTTGTTGAAGTTCTCAAACTGGATGTTGCATTTTTGTATGACCTATTGGGTGCATCACAAGAACACAAAATTAAACCGAAAAAATTTCCGCAAACCGACATTGATGAGGTCATCATTGGACACACCAACGAACCTGAATACAAAAAACTTCAAAACAATGAGTTCATGGAAGCCCTTCGTGATCGAACAATTAAAATTGATATTCCCTACATCACGAAATTAACGGAAGAAGAAAAAATTTATAAAAAAGATTACAACTCAAGCCGAGTCAAAAACAAACACATCGCACCTCACACGCTCGAAATGGCTGCCATGTGGGCGATTTTAACAAGACTTGAAGAGCCTAAAAAAGCAAGCCTTACGTTGATGCAAAAACTAAAACTTTACGATGGTAAATCCCTGCCAGGTTACACCGAAGAAAATGTACGTGAGTTAAGAAAAGAAGCCATCCGTGAAGGCATGGAAGGCATATCACCTAGATACATTCAAGATAAAATATCCAATTGCCTTGTGGATGAACGCGCACGCACAAGCATCAACCCTTTCATGGTGCTCAATGAATTGGAAAGCGGATTAAAAAATCATTCGCTCATTGCCAACGAAGATTTGAAAAAGCGATACAGAGAACTGATCAACGTGGTTAAACAAGAATATGAAGATATTGTTAAAACTGAAGTCCAGCGTGCCATCAGTGCCGATGAAGATGCTTTGTCCAAGCTGTGCTCCAATTACATTGATAATGTTAAGGCTTACACACAAAAAGAAAAAGTGTTCAACAAATACACAGGAAACCGTGAAGATCCAGATGAACGGTTGATGCGATCAATTGAAGAAAAGATAGATATCCCGGACTCACGAAAAGAAGACTTTCGCCGTGAAATCATGAACTACATTGGTGCCCTTTCTTTGGAGGGAAAATCGTTTAACTTTAAAACAAACGAACGCCTTTCAAAAGCACTGGAATTGAAACTTTTTGAGGATCAAAAAGATTCAATCAAGTTGACCAGTCTTGTTTCATCTGTTGTTGATCGAGACACACAAGAAAAAATCGATATTGTGAAAAAACGTCTGATCAATAACTATGGCTACAACGAAGAAAGTGCAACCGATATTTTAAATTATGTTGCTTCTATTTTTGCAAGAGGTGATGTTAAATCAAAACGGTAAGTTTTGAATCTTGGTTTCATGAAGGGAGCATCTTTTGCCTTTACGAATAGATAACGACTACAATCGTTTTAAGCAAATCGTGCGAGGCAAAATCAAAAAAGACCTTCGCAAATACATGTCTTCCAGTGAGATGATCGGAAAAAAGGGTAAAAACTTGGTTTCGATACCGATCGATCGCATCGATATCCCACACTTCGTCCATGACCCAAATCAACAAAAGGGTGTCGGTCAGGGTGAAGGTGAAGTAGGCCAACCTTTGGGACCACCACAAGATGGTGATCAACCCGGGCAAGGTGGCAATATGCCAGGGGAACACCTCATGGAAGTTGATATTGCTTTGGATGAACTCGCCGCCATCTTGGGTGAGGAATTGCAACTGCCCAGAATCGAGCCCAAGGGACAAAAGAGAAATATCACTTCACAAAAAGAAAAATTCTCAGGCATTCATCGATCCGGTCCGGAATCTCTTCGACATTTCAAAAGAACATTCAAAGAAGCTTTAAAGCGACAAATCGCCACCGGCACATACCAGACCGATAACCCCATCATTGTTCCTTACCGTGAGGATCGAAGGTACAGATCCTGGAAAATCGTTCCCCAACAAGCAGCCAACGCAGCCATCATCTACATCATGGACGTGTCCGGATCCATGGGGCAAGAACAAAAAGACATCGTTAGAACAGAAAGCTTTTGGATCGATACATGGCTTAAGAGTCAGTACAAAGGCATTGACTCACGTTACATCATTCATGATGCCTCAGCAAAAGAAGTCGACAGTGAAACGTTTTATCACACACGAGAATCAGGCGGCACAATCATTTCATCGGCTTATCGTTTATGTGAAAAATTAATTGATGAAAATTATGATCATAACGAATGGAACATTTACGTTTTTCATTTTTCAGACGGCGATAACTGGTCAAGTGAAGATACTGAGAAGTGCTTTGAAATTTTAAAAAAAAGCATTTTGCCAAAAGTGAATTTGTTTTGCTATGGTCAAGTTGAATCGCAATACGGCTCTGGTCAGTTTTTAAAAGACTTGCACCATTCAATGAAAACCTGTGAAAATCTTATCACCTCACGGATTGAAAACAAAGAATCCATTTTGGATTCGATTAAAACGTTTCTGGGTAAAGGAAGATAAATGGCCAATCTCAACATCGAACTCATCAAGGCCAAGGAAGAAATTGAAAAAATCGCAAGATCCTACGGTTTAGATTTTTTCCCAACGATTTTTGAAATTATATCGGCCGATGACATCAATCAAATAGCAGCTTACGGTGGTTTTCCGGTTAGATATCCCCATTGGTCTTTTGGAATGCAATTTGAGGAACTTAACAAAGGTTATGAGTGGGGACTTTCAAAAATTTATGAAATGGTGATCAACACCAACCCCTGCTATGCCTATTTGATGGAGTCAAACCCGTTGGTCGATCAAAAATTGGTGATGGCTCATGTTTACGGACACTGTGATTTTTTCAAAAACAACTATTGGTTTTCAAAAACCAATCGAAAAATGATTGATGAAATGGCTAATCATGCAACCAAAATTCGACGCTACATCGATCGATACGGTTTTGAAACGGTTGAATCATTTATTGATGTGTGTAAATCCTTAGAAAATTTAATCGACCCTTATTTACCTTTCATCGATCCCAGACCTACTTCACCAACCTTAATGAGTTTTTATGATGATGATGATGTCACCGACCCACAAGTTCCAAAATTGAAATCAGACAAAGACTACATGGATCCATACATCAATCCACCTGAGTTTTTGGAAGAACAAAAAAAGCACATGTTGGCTATTGAGCAAAAGAAACAAAAATTTCCTGAACAGCCCAGAAAAGACGTGCTTGGATTTTTAATTGAGTACGCAAGAATGGAGAAATGGCAAAGGTCTATTCTTTCCATCATCCGTGATGAAGCCTATTATTTCGCACCTCAAGCCCAAACAAAAATCATGAACGAAGGCTGGGCCAGCTATTGGCACTCAACCATCATGACTCAAAAAGTATTGAAAGATTCTGAAATCATAGATTATGCCGATCACCATGCTGGAACTTTGGCGACCGCTCCAGGTCGTTTGAATCCTTACAAGTTAGGCATAGAATTGTTTAGAGACATTGAAGAACGTTGGAATAAAGGTCAATTTGGAAAAGACTATGATGAGTGCTCTGACATGAAAGACAAACGAAAATGGAACACCCATGCAGGCCTTGGGCGACAAAAAATATTTGAAGTTAGAAAAATCTACAATGACATTACCTTTTTAGACGAATATTTAACGCAAGATTTTTGCATGAGACACAAGCTGTTTTCTTTTGCATTCAATCAAAAATCAAAATCATATGAAATCATGAGCCGGGAATTCAATCAGATCAAAAAGCACTTGCTCTACTCGCTCACAAACATGGGTCGACCCATCATTCATGTGGAAGATGCCAATTTTGAAAACAAAGGTGAATTACTCCTTATGCACCGACATGAAGGTCTTGATCTTAAGACAGATTGGGCCAAAGAAACATTGAAAAACATTTACACCATATGGAAAAGACCTATCAATTTGTTAACCATGAACTTGGACAAAGAGAAAATGATTTCATACAATGGTCAGGATTTTTATGAAAAAGTCATGGATCATCATTTACCTACTGATTAGCGGATTGAGTTTTTCAAAAGATGTCGTTCACAACCAAACCATCGCCAGTGTTGACAGAAATATTTTAACGCTTCAAGAGTTAAAGGCTTTTGTGCTTGTTGATCATGTGACGACACACATGGATTTAGCACAATTTAATTCAAAACTGACTTTCTCAAACATTATGCTTCTTCATGCCAGAGATCGGGCCATTGATGAAATGATATTGATTCAAAGCCAAGCATCAAACCAATCCAGATTTCATGATGCTCAAGTTGAGCAATTTTATGATCAACTGATTGTTTTGTTTGGATCAAAGGAAGCATTCAATGGGTTTTTAAAAGACAAGGCCATACACAACAATGACATCAAAAAAGCAATTGAGAAAAAATTGTTTTTTTTAAACATCGTGAGCAGCATGTATGCCCAAAAAGTAACCCTGGATTCAAGTGAGACTTCAAATTTAGCGTTTAAGGGTAATCCAAAGTTGATAGAAAGCTTGATTTTGTATAAGAAAGTGAATCAAGAGTTGTCAGCATGGATTCAAAATTTAAAAAAGAGAAGCAAAATTCACTTATGGGCCATCGTGCAGTAGATGACCATCGCATTGAACTCACCACTGAAAGCGACGTAGATTCAATTGATTTGATAGAAAGAAAGTCATTTTTAAATCCATGGCCAAAATCCGCATTTTACAACCTTTTGTCTCAACCTCATGTTTCTTCTTACGTCGTCAAACAAAAATCCAACCACAAACTTGTGGCTTATATTTTTTTTATGACGTTCGCTCCGGACTGTGAAATATTGAATATCGCCGTTCATCCATCCCATTTGAAAACGGGTATTGCTAAATATTTGCTTTTAAATTCTTTTGATATCATCAAAAAAATGGGGTGCAGTAAGATTTTTCTTGAGGTCAGAAAGGATAACCTTAAGGCCATAAATCTATACACAGAACTTGGTTTTCAACACATTATGACAAGATCAAAATACTATTTGGATGGCATGGATGCTTTGATCATGTTAAAAACACTCTCATGAGCATGAAGCAATACAAAGCCATTGTCACACAAAACATTCAATGTGTACCGGGATTGAACTTGTTAAAACTTCAAACGCGTGAACTTTTACCACACATAGCGCCCGGCCAGTTTCTCATGCTTAATGTGCATGATTTTCCAAACATAGTTTTAAAAAGACCCATGGCCTTTATGGATGCAAGCGCAAACGAATTAACCATCTTGTACAATGTGGTTGGGCGTGCCACGAAACTATTGCAAAGCTATCAAACGGGTAAGGAATTGTCATTCTTGGCTCCTATTGGAAACGTCTTTGTAAAACCAAAACCAGAAGAACGCACCTTGATCGTCGCTGGAGGCATTGGCATTGCCCCATTTTATTTGTGGTACAAGTCGTATGGACATAAAAACACTTTGATGCTCATGGGCTTAAAATCAGATGACCAATTACCCATCGTCGATGATTTTAAACGCTTGGGTTTAAAAACATTTTGTTCAGTTGATCGCGGACAAAAAGGCGATGTACAGGGTACCGTGCTGGATTTATTAAATCAAAAGGTCAACATCAAAGATTTTGATCTCATTTTGACGTGTGGACCAAACATCATGATGGAGAAAATTTATGATCTGGCCAAAGCGCATCAAATAAGATTGCAAGCTTCTCTTGAAGCTAAAATGGCCTGTGCCATGGGTGTTTGTTTAAGCTGTGTGAGCGACTTTAAGGGTTTTAAGCAAAACGAAAAAAAACTGCTCTGTGTTGACGGGCCCGTTTTTTCATTTTAGAAACCAAGGGTCGAGATTAGTTGTTGTTTGAAAACACAACAATCAAATCGATAACTGAATCTTTAACCACAAACGTGATGCCTTCACCCACATAGAAGGTCAAATCTTTACTGGATCTTTTCTCTGTTTTGTAAGATTTCAGAACCAAATCGATGCTATGGCCCACCGTAAAACCTTCTGGGGTTTTAAATTTTGAACTTTGAACAAA
>JAYRVV010000250.1:0-3843 GCA_041918415.1 Bdellovibrionota bacterium
ATAAGCCAGATAGAACAGCCGTGTTGTATTAAAGTACAATCAACAAACAGTAAAACAAGGAGAAACAATGAAAAAGTTTTTAGCTTTAAGTCTTTTGGCAATTGGCGCTGCTTATGCAGCAGACACAACAGCTCCCATGAGCTTGGGTGTTGATTTTTCTATGCCCTACATTTTGCAAGCGGATGGCAATGAGGTCAATGAAAGAGATAACTTTAACATGGGTGTGGATGGTCGCTACATGATCACCGAAAACATCAACGTGGGTGGACGTGCCAGCTTCGACATCGAAGAAAAAAACGGCAGCGTTCGTAAAATTGCTTTTGCGCCAGGTATGCAATACCGATGGATGACAAACGAAAATTTAAACCCATATGTTCGTATTGATCTACCTGTCACTTTCAAGGGCGCTCCTTCAACCACTGCTGGTGACACCATGGATGTTGGCGTTGCAGGTGGCTTGGGCTTAGCGTACAACTTATCTGGCATCGGTATTGAGAACATGATGTTTAGATATGACTTTAACATGCAATACAACTTGGGCATCAGCGATGCAGTTGATACCGTGGGTATTGAGTTTTTTAAAGTTGGTTTCGACTACCGATTTTAGTAGATTCATTTAAACAAAGATTGGGGCCATTGAAAAATGGCCCTATTTTTTTATGATTCATTGTCAAAAATTAAAACAACAATTGCCCGCTCTAGAAGAAGCGCCATTACCAGGCGAGATTGGCCAGAAAATATTGTCCAGCATCTCTCAATCAGCATGGCAACTTTGGTTGGAAGAACAAACCAAAATCATCAACGAATTAAAACTTCAAACGTTTAAAAAAGAATCTCAGGATATTTTGAAAGCGCACATGCTGCATTTTTTATTCAACGACACATTGGATCCTAAATTTGATTTTAAAAATCAAAACAAGCCCACATCAGTCGACCCCAAAGAAATCTAAGATAGACTTCCATCTTGAGGGAGATTAGAAAAGAGTGACAAATAATTTGCAAAATTTTAACTATTTCTTTGTTTAATCCTTACAAATACTGGAGGGCTTCAAAAAGTTTCAGATGCGAGGCGCCAATGCCAAATCGCCCGGAGGTGGACTTTAGTCCATCGAGGACGATTTGGTTGAAGGCAACGAAGCAGATGGTACTTTTTCAAGCTCGACGACATCATTGTAAAGTTTGAAGGATTGATTCCAACGTTAATGGGCCATCGTATTTTTTCCCATTGATGAAAATGGTGGGCGTTCCTTGTAAGGAAAGCTTTTGTCCTTCTTTGATGTTCGCTTCAATGGCTTGAAGTGAGGCTTTTGATTGCATGCAATCGTTAAACTGCTGCATGTTAAGTTGACTGCCCTGGGCAGCCTCTCTTAACATTGTGTCACTGATCAAATCCTGGTTCAAAAACAAAACATCATGGTACAGCCAGAATCGATCTTGCACACTTGCGCAAAAAGCAGCCCTTGCCGATTGGCATGCATGTGTATGACCATGCCCCTTTGGAATCTGATCATTGCAAGCAAAATCCAAAGGATAAAATTTATACACCAGTGAGGCCCTGCCCTGGCTTTCTTGCACGACTGCTTTTAACACGTTGGCCGCGTGCTTACATGCTGGGCACTGAAAATCGCTAAACTTCGTGATCACAAACGGGGCCGAAGGTGAACCATAAGTTCGCATGGCTTCGCCCACCATGGCGAATTGCTGACCGGACAATCTTTTTTGATGACGGTGGACAAACATCAACACACCAACAACAAAAGCAAACACAAACGCGCTGATCCAAATGAATTTACTTTTCATCAAGGACTTTAAATTCAAATCAAAAGACTCATCTTCCTTAAACTTTGAACAAACCCAAAACAGCAAAATGTTCACAACATAAAGGACGGTGCAAAACACGCACAAAGAACGAACCACAAAAATGCTGATCAAAGCAAAATAGATGCTGACCGCTATGCCAAGCCATGTGAACACCCTGATCAATTTTAAAACATCGTCTTGAACTCTTTTTAGCTTAAGAACAACGATTAAAAAAAGCAATGCAGTGTAAAAACCTATTGAAAAGATTGGCACAGGAAATGAAAACCACTGCGAGTATTGTGTGTTTTCCAAGGCCTTACAACTGAACAAACGCCCCGCTTCACATAAAGCACTTGAAGCCCCCGAATGCATGGACAAAAGCCATATCGAATCCAAAAGCCCCACGAGCGTCAGTAAAAACATCATGATCAAACGAAGAGGTTTACTCATAGGGTTAAATTTTCCACCATATCTTTAAATTTCTCAAGTTCTATTTCCGGCGCTTGACAGACTTGGTTGTGGCACAAATAAAATGTTATTTTTTGATCCACACAACGCTGTTCATTCAGGTGTAACAAGGACTTGCTATTCATTTTTTCGCTATCATTGCTCCAAATCACCTGTGCGCCTTTATAAAATAACTTCAACCCAAGCAGCATGTGTCCTTGATGAACAATGTCATGATGTTCATCATTAAACTTGCAAACACAGGTACACAAAGCCTGATTGAGCTTGATCAAAGCTTCCACCATTTTGACAAGCGCATGCCCAGACCTTTGCATCATTGGATAAAAATATTCAAGCATGCTTTGAACGACTGGCTCTTCACTTGGATAAAAAACCCTTAACCTTAAAAGCAATTCAAACGCCAACGCGTTTCCTGAAGGTTCTGCACCATCATAATATGGCTTTTCTCGTGATATTAAATATTCGCTTTTGGATCCTGATCTGAAAAACCCAAATTCTTTTTCATCCCAAAACAAACGGATCATCTCATCATACAATTGCTTTGATAATAAAATCCATTCCTCTTTTGCATCGTACATCCATAAATCCATGAGTGCTATGCCCAAGGAGGCATAATCTTCAAGCAAGCCTTCAATGCCCAGTCTTTCATCCTTGACATCATGGTGTAGCGTGACATTTTTATACAGGAGCTTGATCAAAGCTTTCACATTGTTTTTTGCGATGTTTGCGTATCGATCTGTGCCCAGTGCCATTGAAGATTTGATCAACGCACTTGAGAGCATTGCGTTCCAGAAAACGAGCACCTTTTCATCTCTCATGGGTGCTGGCTTGGCCTGTCTCTTCTTTTTTAAAATGTTTTTAACGAGCCTTAATTCACTTAAAAAATCGTCAAGCGACATGTTCATTTGTTTTGCAATCGATGCGTATGTGCTTTTACGATGAAGCAAAATGTAACCTTCAAAATGTCCTTCTTTTGAAAGATCACAAACACCCGATAAAAAATCCAGCTGCTTCGCGCTTAGTGTTTCCTCAAGTTCTTTTAGGGTCCAGACGTAATATATACCCTCATGGCCTTGCGTGTCTGCATCGTAAGCACTGAAAAATAAATCGTCATCATTTTTAAATTCTTCCAAAACAGCATCCAACAATTCAATCAGTACGCTTTTTATTTCTTGATCATGACTGAGCACATAAGCTTGCGTCAACACATCGATCAGTTGTGCATTGTCATAAAGCATTTTTTCAAAATGTGGAACAAGCCAAAAACGATCAACGCTGTAACGATGAAACGTTCCGCTGATAAAATCACAAATTCCACCTTGTGCCATTGATTGAAGTGTTTGAATGACCATGCCCAGTGCTTTTTTGTTTTTTGTTTTTTGATGATAAGCCAACAAAAAACTCAACACCGCAGGCCTTGGAAATTTTGGTTGATGTCCAAAACCACCCCAGTCTGGATCATATTGATCCAAGAACCATTGATGTGTTTCATCAAACAGTTGTTGGTCATTTTTGACTTGCTTGGCGACTTTTTTTGGAACCTGCATCTGTGTCATCGCCTCAGTGAGGTCTTTG
>JAYRVV010000251.1:0-3395 GCA_041918415.1 Bdellovibrionota bacterium
AATTTTTCGCGCCCAGTTTCATGCTGGTTACGGCCGTGGCTATGCTTGCATAACCCGTTAAAACCACAATCTCACATTGAGGATGGTGTTGCTTGACCCAAGCGATCCACTCCAAAGAAGATTCATTAGAAAGATTTAGGTCTAGTAATATCCATTCAGGGTCAAAGGTGCTTAGCATGCTTTTGGCTTCTTGAAGTGTGTTGGCCAAGTAAGTTTCATGGTTCATTCTTTCAAATGATTGCTTCAATCGCTGTGCTAAAACCAAATCATCTTCAACAATTAATACAGATATGTTTTCTTCACCCATGGGGTATGCTCACTTTAACTCGCCCACCATCACTGTTGTTGCATAAAACAATCGAGCCGCTTAATTGTTCAATCACTTGCTTGGCCACAAACAAACCCAGACCTAATCCAGTTTCTTTGGTGCTGCTCATGGGTTCGCCAAATTGTCTTAAAGTGTCTTTTGTGAAACCTTCACCATCATCATCAACGATGATTTCTACATGTTGTCTGTGCTTGATGATTTCAATGGTCACATTTTTCTTTTTAGCTTGAAGTGCATTGTCAATCAAATTGCCAAGCGCGCGTTTAAACAATTGATAAGGCGCATGCAGTGTTGTTGTGAGTTGTTCGTTTTTAAATACAATGTCTGGCTTATCTTTAATGAGATCATGAATGCACTTAACCAGATCAAAGGTCTCAAACGTGTTTGATATGGGAGAACCGCCCTTGAAACTGAGCTCATCAAGAATTGTTTTACATCGTTTGACCTCATTTTTAAGAACTTGCAAATCTTCTTTTATGTTCAGATTATTGTTTGACTCACAAACCAAATCGTTGGCGATTAAATCTATTGAGTTTAATGGGCTGGCCAGTTCATGTGCGGCACTGGTTACGAAAGTACCCATCAAGGCATATTTTTCCAAGCGTGTGGCCCTTTGCTGGCTTGCGATTAAATCACCTTTCAGCTTGTTTAAAAAATAAGCGGTGCAAAGGCCTGTGACACCAAACGCCAACCACATGCCGTAGAGATGAAGGTTCATTTCATCGGTGTGGTGATGCATGGAATGCAAGGGAACATGATCGACAAACAAAAATGCGAATAAAAGAAGAGATTCAACTGCGATTAAGAATGTCTTTGAACGACTTAAAACCATGGCTGCGATGGCAATGTGAATGACAAACAAAATACTAAATGGGTTGTATGGTCCACCCGAAAAATAAAGCAGAAGGCTTAAAAAAAACACATCCAAAGCCAGAATAAAAAACACATTTTGGCTTTTAAAATTAAACAACAAACCAATGACAAGTTCCAAGAAAATGATGAAAGCCAAAGTTTGAATTTTTAAATTAGGGTCAATCAGAAAATAGACACCCGCAATAACCATGCATTGAGAAGCAATGGCCAACCAACGAAGTCGTGCATACCAGGATTGATTCATGTTGGTTTTGTATCTCAATTGAGTAAAAACGCAACCCTGTCTTTACAGCGGAAATGACTTTTGTAAAGTCAAAGCAAGCATGCGACCAAGGGATACATTGCGTGCCCTACCCAACAGGGTTTGATCTGTGTATGAAAGCGTGAACATGAAAACATCGTTTGGGCTGTAAGATGTTTGCAGTGAACTTGAAAAATAAGATTGATTATAACTTGATATTCCAGATGAAAAACCTGAACCGTTGTTGTAAATAAAACTTTGAGAAAATGACATGGTCCATTTTGGAAATAATGAATAGCGAATGCTGGCCATCATGTTCGTGCCCAGCCCAGGATCTATGCTTGTTTGCGCGCCAAAAAAATTCACATCTCTTTTTAATCCTTTGTGTAAGTCGATTGAAAATTGTGCCCCCCATTTGTTCCATTGTTTATCCAGCAATGCACCCATAAAAAATTCATAGAATCCTCGGCTAAAGCTGCTGGCTGCATTTGTCTCAAAAGCGGATTGGCCAAGGGGAAGGGTGATTCCAAACGAAACAAAACCACGTGGTTTGTAAGGGTTGTATCTTAAAACACGAACAAGCTCATAAGCCCCGTGTAATTTAAAATCACCCAGGCCAAAATTATTTGGATTGGATTCATAAGGAACATATCGATACATCAGGGGAATGCGCGCGCCGATTTGCCAGCGCTCGTTCAATGCCAAAGCGCTCTCAAAAACAAAACTGTGTTCATATTCAATGGTGTCACTTGATCGATTTAAATATGTTCCATCATTGAGAGCATCAATCACAATGGATGAAAAAAGATAGTGTGAAGATAAAACAGCTTTGTGATCACCCAAAATAAGAGCAGTTTGGGATGATCCACCCCCACAACAGGGTGAGGCCTGCAAAACCTTCATCATCAGTACAATGCTAAACAGTAATTTTATGCAAAACGAATTCATGGGTTTTGTTGTTTGAGTCGGTGTATTGAAGACGGATTTCCCACTGACCAGGCATGTTTAAAACAATGCCTTCGATTGAAAACACACCCTTAGCATCTTCATATAAATCAACTTTTGTGCTTGAACCGTGTCCCATCGAGGGCATGAACGGATAAACAGACAGTTGGCTTGGCGAAATATCAAGATGGTCTTTTAAATCCCGCGATTTGATTTCCAAGCTGGCACTTGAAAATTGATTGACCTTCGGGTTTTCTTTCATTTGAAATTCAATGCATCCATCAAAAGCTTTGAAAAAATGTGTACAGGTAGGTTGAACCTCGCTTGCGTTTTCATCAACATCGGTGTCGAAAGTTTGTGCTTGAGGCAAGTTGTTTTCTGTGTTTTGTGAATTACGATTCTGGCTCTGTAAAACAGGGCTTTCACAGGAAAATAAAAAAGAAAACACGCAAACCACTAGGAAAATATTTTTCATGATGGTTGAACCCGTGAAATGGCACAGCCCAATGTTTTGACGATTTTTACTCGAGGGGCTCGATTGTTTCGAATATCGGTTAGTGCATCCATCAAATAATTTTTACTGGCGTTGATGGCATTTGTGCTGTTATCCACACCACCTTCAAAAACAACTTTTCCTTTCAGATTTAAAATAAAAACATGCGGAGTTTTTAATGCCCCATATTGATTCGCCAAAGCCTGTGTTGGGTCATGTAAAATGTCAAAACCTAGGTTGGCTTTTTTAAAATGAGCCTGTGCATGTTCAATGGGTTCGTTGATGTTTGAATGGATCGCGATGAACTTAAAATCGCTAAACTTTTGTGCCAACTCTTTTAACCTTGCTTCATGGCCCATCGAGCATGGGCACAGGCAAGATAAATACACAAGCACAGAGCCTTTAAACTCATCTTTAGAAAAAGAAATTGTTTTGGGTTTAAGTGTGAACATATCCAAACCTGTGATGTTTGCCATGGCCAGTGTGTAAAATAGCAAATATAAAAATATCAAACG
>JAYRVV010000252.1:0-5388 GCA_041918415.1 Bdellovibrionota bacterium
AATTCGTGATTGGTTGTTCAGTCGGCAACGCTATTGGGGTGAACCTTTTCCAGTTTTACATGATCAAAATGGTTTCATCCAAACCGTTGATGAATCTTCGCTTCCCGTCACTTTACCTCCGTTGCATGATTTTAAACCTGTGGAATCAAAAGAGCCTCAAGCGGTTTTGTCCAAAGCTCAAGATTCATGGAAAAATGTTGTGATTGGAAAAAAAGCTTTCAGTCGAGAGTTAAACACCATGCCTCAATGGGCGGGTTCATGTTGGTATTATTTGAGATTTTTAGATCCTTTTGATGACGATGTGATGGTTGACCCACAAAATGAAAAATATTGGATGGGACCAAATGGAGTAGATTTGTATGTGGGTGGTGTTGAGCATGCCGTCTTGCATTTGTTGTATGCAAGGTTTTGGCACAAAGTATTGTTTGATCTTAACGTGGTCAGCACCAAAGAACCCTTTGGTAAACTTTTTAACCAAGGGTACATCCAGGCTTATTCGTATCAAGACGAGCGAGGCATTTACGTGAATGCCTTTGATGTCAAAGAAACAACACCTGGGGTGTTTGAATATCAAGGTAAAAAAGTGAAGCGTTCTTTGGGTAAAATGGGCAAATCCTTAAAAAACGCGATCGGCCCGGACGAAGTGATTGAGCAGTATGGTTGTGACACCTTTAGATTGTATGAAATGTATTTGGGACCGCTGGATCAATCAAAAATATGGGACACGCAAGCCATCCTGGGTGTGCATCGGTTTTTGCAAAGGTTTTTTAGAAACATTGTGGATGAAAACACTGGGAAACTTAAACTCATAGAACAAGATGATCATGAGACAACAAGGTTGTATCATCAGACGCTTGCCAAAGTGACCAAAGATATGGAAGACATGAAGTTTAACACCGCCTTGGCTCATTTGATCACTTTTAACAATCATTGGGTTGGTCTAGCTGGCGTCAGTCGAGAAGTGGCTTTGGGTTTTATTAAAATGCTCAGTCCATTGGCCCCTCATGTCTGCGAAGAGATTCATGAGATGATGGGGTATCAAAAAAGTCTCGCGTACGAGTCATGGCCTGTGATCGATGAAAGCCAATTGAAAGAAACCGGTTTTGAAGTGGTCATTCAAGTGAATGGTAAAAAACGATCATCCATCAAAGTTCAGGGCGATTCTGATCAGTCGACCATTGAACAATTGGCCCAGCAAGATCAAAACGTAAAGATTCACATCGAAAATAAAAAAATAGTCAAAATGGTTTATGTTCCAAAAAAACTTTTAAACATTGTTGTTCATTAATTATTTTGCCAGTAAGAGAATCAAGGAATAATACAGTTTGGGCTGTTGAAGAATTGTACCAGATTCGAGGCCACAGCGAACGAGCCACCACAGCGCACTTAAGCGGTGCGTGAGGATGGCGAGTGAGCGAGAACGAAGAAGGTGGTCAATTATTTTACAGCCCCAGTAAACGTTTAGGCTTCTTGCTTCAAAATGATTTCCAAAACCCTGTCAACAGTCACGTTTTCAGGATTATCCTCTTTGGGAAGTCTGATGTTTTTTTTGCCGTGCTTAATGTAAGGTCCGTATTTCCCCGTGTAAATGGCCAAAGGTTGGTTGGACTTTGGATGTGTGCCAAGGTCTTTGATGAGAGATGATTTACGGTTTGAACGTTTTTCTTGTGAAAGTATTTCGACGGCCCGATCCAAACTTAAATTGTAAATATCATCCTCTTTTTTAATGGAGCGACTCTCACCATCGTGTAAAATGTAGGGGCCAAATCGACCCACGTGGGCCATGATGGGTTTTTGCGTTTGTGGATGTAGTCCTATTTCGTAGGGGATTTTCAAAAGGTTGAGTGCTTGATCCATGGTGAGGGTACGATAATCCAGATTTTTGGGTACGCTGGCTCTTTTGGGTTTGGGGCCGTCCTCTGTGATTTCACCTTGCTGTACATAAGGACCAAATCGTCCAAGTAGAACATAAATGTTTTCATTGGTTTTTGGATGCTGCCCTAAAGATTGGGGTCCGTTTTTAGATGCCAGTATGATTTCATCAATTTTTTCTTTGGTTAAATCACATGGAGCGATGTCTTCAGGTATGCTTGCACGAACTTCTTCTTCGTGCTCCTTGTCTTTTTTTCGAAGCAAGTATGCTCCAAATCGGCCAATACGCACTTCAATACGATCATCTTGATGCAATTCAATCAATCTTGATGCTTCAGCGTCAACTTGATCATCCTTCGTTGCGACTTGTTTTTGAAGTCCTTTGTTTCCCAAATAGAATGACTTGAGATAAGGCAATGATTCTTGTTTACCGTCGGCAATGTCATCCAAGATGTTTTCCATTTGTGAAGTAAAAGCATAGTCCACCAAATCAATGAAATGTTTTTCCAAAAGTTGAATCACGGCAAATCCGGTGAACGTTGGAATCAGAGCGTTTCCGGCCTTTCTGGCATAATTTCTTTCCAAAATGGTGTTGATGATGCTGGCGTAGGTTGATGGTCTTCCGATGCCTTCTTTTTCCAATCTCTGAATCAAGGATGCTTCTGTGTAACGTGCCACTGGTTTTGTTTCGTGTTCTTGACATTGAAGGTTTTGACATTTGACTTTATCGTTAATGGACAAATCCGGAAGTATGGTTTCTTGATCGTCCAATGCAGCATCCGGATCATCTTTGCCTTCAACGTATGCCCTCAAATAACCTGGAAAAATAATTTTCATTCCTGAAGCGTTAAACATCGCATTTTGGCTTTGAATTTTAACGTTCATGGATTTTTTCTTGGCATCGGACATTTGACTGGCAACGGTTCTTTTCCAAATCAAATCATATAAAGCCAGCTCTTGCCCCTCAAGATCGGTGTCTTTGGGATGTGCAAAGCTGTCTCCGGTTGGTCGAATGGCCTCATGGGCTTCTTGAGCAGCTTTATCCTTACTTGTGTATTGTTTTGGACTTGGGCTTAAAAATTCAGAGCCGAATAGACTTTCAATGGCCTTGCGTGCACCGGATATGGCTTGATTTGAAAGGTGAGGTGAATCCGTACGCATGTACGTGATGAGTCCCTTTTCGTACAACAACTGAGCCAGTCGCATGGTTTGGCGTGCGGATAAGCCAAGCTTTCGATTTGCTTCCTGCTGCAGTGTTGAAGTGATGAATGGGGCAAATGGTTTTGAGGAGAATTCTTTTTCTTCTATATTTTGAACAACCCAGGGACCATTTTTAATTCGCTCTAAAAGTTTTTGAGCCTCTTGTTTGTTTAAGTGAACGACTTTGCTTGGGTCCAACAAGGCGCCTGAAGCAGGGTCAAAATCTTTTCCAATGGCCACGGGTTTTTGATCAATGGCCACCAGCTTGGCTTCAAAGGATTTAGAATTTTTTTCTAAAACAGCTTTGAGATCCCAATAAACTGATTTTGTAAAATTCATGCGCTCACGTTCACGTTCAACCAATAAACGTAAGCCTGCAGATTGAACGCGTCCGGCCGATAAACCGTAAGCGATTTTTTTCCAAATTAGGGGTGAAAGCGTGTAGCCGACCAAACGATCAAGAATTCTTCGAGTTTCTTGAGAACTGACAAGTTTAAAATCGATTTCTCTAGGGTTTTGTAAAGCTTCTTGAATGGCTGATTTTGTGATTTCATGAAAAACCAATCGCTTCACAGAGACTTTGGGCTTAAGCAATTCGAATAAATGCCACGAGATCGATTCTCCTTCTCTATCTTCGTCTGTCGCAAGATACAATTCTTGAGAATCTTTAAGGAGTTTTCTTAATTCAGTGATGGTTTTCGATTTTCCTTTTGGGATGATGTAGAGCGGTTCAAAATCTTTTTCAACATTCACCCCCAATTTGGACCATGCCTCTTTTCTAAATTTCTCAGGAATATCGGCTGAAGACTGCGGCAGGTCACGGACGTGTCCCATGCTTGCTTCAACTATAAAATCTTTGGGCAAAAACTTTTTAATGGTTCTTGCTTTCATCGGGGATTCAACAATGACTAATTTTTTTGACACGTTTCTTATAAACTCCGTTTTGGTTCCAACAGTCTTATCATTTTTAGCGATTTGTCAAATTGACGGAACAAATTGAAAAAATGAATTGTCGAAATACCACAGTCAATTTAAACCATCCAAGCAAAAATTGACTCTTCGAAATGGCCTCTGTAATACCTGACCAAACAAGTCAGGAGGCCAATTGGAAAAACAACTTACACCCGAATGTGTCAGAATCACAGAAAAAGCGGCCATCGCAAGCGCACGCTTGATGGGCACCGGTGATCGTCATGAAGCTGATCAAGCGGCAACCACAGCCATGCGTAAAGCCATGGAAGATGTGGACATTTGTGGAACCATTGTGATTGGTGAAGGTGAGAGGGACGAAGCCCCCATGCTTTTTATTGGTGAAAAAGTAGGTAAAAACATTGCGGGTCAAAACGAAGTCGATATTGCCGTTGATCCACTTGAAGGTACAAACCTTGTGGCCAAAGGTCAGGCCAACGCCATCACCGTGTTGGCAGCCTCCGAGCGTGGGGGTTTGTTGCATGCGCCCGACACGTATTTAGAAAAGTTATGTGTGGGACCTACGTGTAAGGGAAAAGTTGATATTCAAGCGCCCGTTGAAGAAAATTTAAAAAACATTGCAAAGGCATTGGGTCGTGATGTGGCGGACTTAACGGTTGTGATTTTAGATCGTGAGAGACATCAAGAGTTGATTGCACGTGTTAGAAAATCCGGCGCAAGAATCGCGTTGATCAACGATGGAGATCTGTCAGCAGCCATCAATTGTGCAGTCTCTGGAACAGGAATTCATGCGGTGATGGGTATTGGTGGTGCACCGGAAGGTGTTATTTCAGCGGCTGCTCTTAAGTGTTTGGGTGGAGAGATTCAGGCACGATTTCGTTTTCGAAATGAAGATGAAAAAGCCCGCGCAAAAAAAATGGGCCATAGCAGCGAAAGCAAGGTGTATGGAACCAATGACTTGGCACCAGGCAAAAACATTGTATTCAGTGCCACTGGTGTTACTTCGGGCGACTTGCTTGATGGTGTAAAATTTTTTGGGGGTGGGGCTCGTACACATTCATTGGTGATGAGTTACGAACATCGTGTGTTTCGCATGATTGATACGGTGTTTATGTTTGATAAAGACAAAATTCCTGCAGTTAGACTTTAAAATCACACAAATCAAAAGGTTGCTTTTAAAGTTTTTTGAATCAAAAAAGACGCAACCCCATTGGCGATAGCAAAGGTCAAGAAAAGTTCCTGTATGTTGAATTGAAAGCTAAGCAGCATCAAGCTTAAGCCTGCGCCCATAACCATAAAGCCGGCATTTAAAATATTATTGGCAGCAACGATTCTCGAAAGATGTTTGTAGTCACCAAATTTCAAAACCCATGTGTATAAGGGTAC
>JAYRVV010000253.1:0-2459 GCA_041918415.1 Bdellovibrionota bacterium
AAGTAATCCATGAATGGATAAAAGGTGAACCTCATGCATTAAAGATACTCCTTTTTCCTTGGCCTGCTTGACACCCGTTTGAACTGAAATGATGATGTCCCCTAAAAAATATTTTTTATTGACCCAAGTGTTTTGCACAAAAGATAAAACGTCGGTGGCTTTGTTTTTTTTTCTGTGTTGTTGGTTTAATTTTTTGATCGATTGATCATCAACCAAATTCAAAGCAATCATTGAATTTTTTAATTTTAAACTGCCCATGGTTTTTAACATGTTTGTTTTCAAAAGACGCACGTCGATGTCATCAAAATGTTTTTGAATGTAAACATCAACTCGATTTTTCATATGCCTTGATGATTTTTTGAATCAAAGGATGTCTAACCACATCTTGTCCTGTCAGTTCAACAAAACCGATGTCGGTTATTTTTTTGAGAATCTTGGTCGCGTGCACCAGGCCTGAGATTTGGTTTGTGTTTAAATCAACTTGTGTGATGTCGCCATTGATGACAACTTTAGATTTAAAACCGATGCGGGTTAAAAACATTTTCATTTGCGAAATGGTTGTGTTTTGAGCCTCATCCAAAATGATGAAAGCTTGATTGAGTGTTCGACCACGCATGAAGGCCAACGGTGCAACTTCAATGATGCCTTTTTGAATGTAATCCCTGACTTTTTCAGTTGACATCATGTCGGATAAGGCATCGATCAATGGTCTTAGATAAGGGTCTACTTTTTCTTCCAAGTCCCCTGGCAGAAAACCCAACTTTTCGCCGGCTTCAACCGCGGGTCTGGTCAATATTATTTTCTTTATCCTTTTTTCATTCAATGCCCTGACGGCCATGGCACAGGCAAGAAAGGTTTTGCCTGTTCCAGCTGGACCAAAACAAAAGACAATGTCCTTTTGATTGATGCAATCCACATATATTTTTTGATTTTTTGTTTTGATGCTGATGGTTTGTATCAAGCCATCAGCCAAGTGATTGGGCACAAACGACTCGTGCCAAGATTGCGATTTGGATTGTTGCAAGGCCAACACAATGTCATTTTCGTTTAAATGATGCCCTTTTTTTACCATGTGTAGCAATTGAGAGATGAATTGAAAAACAAGCGCAACCGGTTTTGGTTCGCCTTTGATGGTTAAGTGAGTTCCTCTGGGAAAAAGCTGAACTTTAAAATGTTTTTCCAAAAGGTTTAGGTTTTGATCCAGGTTCCCCAAGATGTTGGTCGCATACTGGGGTTTTAACAAATCGATTGTGGTTTCTTTTTTGATTTTCATAAATTTGGACTTAATTCATAACCTTCCGAGGTAAGCGTATAATTCCATTTTTTTAAAACAGATGAATCCAATCCAATTTCATTGAGTGATTTTGGGTTAGATCCCGTGTTGTGTTTGTGAATATGAATATGCAATTGAATTTGATCTTTTTGATTTTGAAGCAACAAATCTTTTAAGTCGATGTTGTTGGTCGTCATCAACCCTTGAGGGCTTTGTTTTTGTCTTAATTTAAATTTCCAATGGGTGTTGTCGGAAAAAAATAAAAAACCCATTAAAACACCCAAAGCCAAAACAAGCATGATGGTTTTTAAATAAACCAGTTTTGATTTTTGATTTTGTGTTTTTTCAACGTTTGCTTTTAATCGAATCAGTTTCTTTTCAAGCAATTTAACCGTGGCATTGGCTGCTTCAAAGGTTCCCACCCTTGATAAAAAGGCGACTTGTTCCAATTCGGTTTGACCGTCCATGCAGGCAAGCACCAACCTCTCGTTTTTTTCTAATTTATCAAGCGAAGCATCTTGTGCGATTGATTTTTCAAATATTGTGTTGAGCGATCCTAGTTTTTTGATGATGGCGGGCCACTCATCTTTTTTTCTAAAGCAATCCATTAGGACGCCTTCCGCCCTTTGGGGTACAACAAAGCTAGGGTTGTATTTTATTTTTCCTTGAACAAATTCATACAAGCCCTGCTCCCAAGAGAACAATTCAAAAAGAACTTCATCAAGTTGAATTTGCGATATTTCTCTAAAGGTTTCTGGGGTGATGTAGCGCTTGCTGATTAAAAGGTCGCCAACGCTTCGCTTGGTTGTTTTTTGCAAGTCGAGCGCTTCATCCAACATGGTTTGTGAAATAACTTTGGATTGCAATAAAATAGTTCCAAACAACAAATTTTTCTTGCTTCCTTGAAAGCTGCCCATGATGATTTGTCCGTCATCAAATACGATTCGAGCTTGCATTTGATTGTTTGAGACGAACAGCGAACCTGATTTTTGCTGCTGACCGATCAACTGAAAAATGTCAGTCAGTGGGAACTCTTCAAGTTTACCTTTTAGCGCCATCTAGTTCCTCTTTTTGATAACAACATAAATGATCCAACCATAAATGGATGTGGCCAATAAGCCAAGTATCAAAGAAACATTTAAAGATGGAAGACCGTGTGATTCAATGGGATCTTTAAAAAGCAAAC
>JAYRVV010000254.1:0-2162 GCA_041918415.1 Bdellovibrionota bacterium
AAGCTTCCGTAGGCCATTGCATAGAAGCGACGTTGATCAGCGGGTGTCCGTTTACCAGATCCTTCAGCCAATGTAAGAGCAATGGAAGAACTGGCTCGGAGAATTTGGTCTTTCAAGAAGTTTGGTAATAATACTCCTGAAGTGCTTAAGTCGCGCAAATAGATTTTCAACCAAAAGCCGCATTTTATAGAGATGGGGATCGAAATCGGGGTTTGGCTTCTTACTACTAGATTTGCGGGGTATCACCGGATTCATGCCCCCTGCTCGGACCTCACTGCGAATGTCTTCAGAATCATAGCCTTTATCTGCTATAAAGTGCTCAGCGCCCTTTATTTTCGAAATAATTTGGGGGGCCGCTTTTGCGTCGTGAACCTCACCCCCAATGATTTCAAAATCGATCGGATTTCCATGCGCATCGGCGGTCATGTGAATTTTGGTTGTAGATCCACTTCGAGATTTTCCGATGGCTTCTTCTTCTCCACTCCGAATCAATTTCGCCTCGTAGTTCATAAAAAATCTGCCTAAAGTCCTTTTGCTGCCCAGATATTAAACCGTCCGTAGGCCGTTTCCCATGAACAAAATTCTTTAGGAATATCTCGCCACGGAGCCCCTGTTCGAAGCTTCCATAAAATTCCCTCCATAACTTCTTGCAATTGAGTCCAAATTCCATCCGTGATCACTCTTCGAGTCATATGAAAGCCCCCGGTTAAAAAAAGTCTTCCACGACTCGAATAAAATTCAACAAATTTAATTCAGCTTAATTATTTGCTATCATGTGGGCAAACTGTTGACCGGACTGAAACTACCACTGCGGCTAATGCTGATGCCGCGGCTGATTAGCTGCAGCTTGCCAAATTCAAAACACGCCCTAGTAGGCTGTCAAAATTGAATTTGTGGGTACAATCGTTTAAGTTTAATCCTAGCTTCAGCATTTTTAAATTGCCAGTCAACTCCAATTTGATTGGCATTGCGCTTTGTCGCCCAGGATTTAACTTCAAAGCTTAGTGTTTCTAAATCTGGAATTCTTCTAGTTAAACACTGTTTTGTTAAAACGCTCAGTTCAATTTCTGCAATATTTAGCCAACTGCCGTGTTTGGGTGTGTAATGAATTTCTAATTTTTCTGCGAGCCGTCTGGCTTCTGTTGGTTCAAATGCCTCATAAAGGGAAGCTATTTTATGTGTGTTAAGATTGTCGCAAATTAGGATGATTTTATTTTTGTCTTTATAATCATGATCAAGTAGCTGTTTGATTTCATGAGCCCAGTCTAGTGAGGTTTTGCGCTCGCGTATACTCACTTTTCTCCATCCCGCCAATGGTTCTGTAAACATAAAATGATTAGCAGTGCCCGTTCTCTCATATTCGTAGTCAATTCTTTCTGGTCGCCCTGCCGCCATTGGAATTGAAGTTCTTGTATCCTTGATCAGTTGGTAGGGTTGCTCGTCCATACATACAACAGGAAGTTCCGGGTTATAAGGCCTTTGATAGACGTCCAATACATCTTCCATGTGGGCAACAAAATCTGCTTGGTTGGCTGGTGCGATGACCCAGCATTCCTTTAGATGGGGTTTAAGTTCATTTTTTTTAAAACTGACCGTACGGTTTCGTGAGAAATTTCGTCTACAATTTCTAGCTCAACTAATCTTTCCGACAATAATCGCAAACTCCATGAAGCGCGCCCGTGCGGAGCTTTGCCACAAGCCATGGCTATTAAACGAGCCTCTTGGGCGCCATCCAAACTTCTTTGCTTGGAAATGCGATCCTGTTTGCCTCTTTCAAGAGCACTCTCAATACCAGATTCCACAAATCTTTTTCGTACATTAGCAACAGAATTTAAATGACAGTTAAAGGCTTCGGCAATCTGCTCGTCATGCCAATTCGGTCCATCAGCATCAGCCTTTATCAATATATTTGCGTGTCTGATCTTGAATGCAGATGTGGTCCCTTGATTTAAAATTTTTAACAATGCCTCTCGCTCTTCTTTGTTGAGTCGAACAATGTACTTTTCTCTCATGATTTTTCCTCCGGCTTCCGTACCGTTTGTTGAAAAACCAGGATATCAAATGTTTATATAAAATCATCGATGCAATGCCAATCAAATTGGAGTTGACTGGCAATTTAAAAATGCTGAAGCTAGGATTAAACTTAAACGATTGTACCCACA
>JAYRVV010000255.1:0-2060 GCA_041918415.1 Bdellovibrionota bacterium
AACATACACCAAAGGTGCATCCATTTTAAAGCAGTGGGCTTTTTTGGTGGGTGAAAAAAATTTTCAAAAGGCCATGCAACAGTATTTTAAAAAACATGCGTTTTCAAACACCACGCTACAGGATTTAACACAAGCCCTTTCCGATCAAAGTGAAAATAAAATTTCGAATCAATGGATACACGACTGGCTTCAAAGCAAAGGTCTTAATCAAGTCAATGTTGATCTTGCGTGTGAAAAAGGATTTGTGACACGGCTGGCTCTTAAACAATCCAACGCTAAACACAGTTCGGTGTTACGATCGCATGCCACAATAGTTTCCTTGTTTTATTTAGAAGAAAAAAGAGTTCGTTTTGATGATTACTCTGTTTTATATCAAGGTGGCCTAACGAATCTATCCGCATTGGAAGGAAAAAGTTGCCCCGACGGGGTTTTGCTTAATCGGTATGATCACGATTATGTTCAAATGGTTGATGAAAGAAAAGATTTGGAGAAACTTCTCAGCCATTTTAAAAAAATAAAAGATCCCATGATACAAACCCAAGTGGTTTTGGGTTTGTATCAAAATGTCCTGAAGGGGCGTTATTCGGTGAATGAATATGCACTCAACTTAACAAACCAACTGCGTTATCTTGCAGACCCACAATTGATTCAGTTTTCGATTTACACCTTGATTAACGACATGGGTGTGCCTCCTCGAACGGCGTATTATCTTTTGGAAGAGAGTGAACGAGAAACATTGCTTTTTAATGTGAAGAATTATTTGTGGACGGCCTATCAAAAAGCCAAGGCCTACAGCGATTTAAAGGAGCTTTATCTCTCCTTATATTTACTTGCCCCACAAGAAAAAGACCTTCAGTGGATGAAAAACGTTTTAGATCAAAAGATCAACGCCAGAGTAAGTTTAAAGCAAGATCGACGATGGCATTTTGTTTTCATGCTGCATTACCTTAAAGATCCTCAGGCACCAATGTATTTAGAGCATGAATTAAAGCAAGACCCTTCGTCTCAGGGGCGATTGATGAATTTGGCCAGTCAAGTGGCTTGGCCCGATTTAAAATCAAAACAGAGATGGCATGACATCGCCTTAAACTTTGATAAGCCCATGCCATCTCAGGAACGTCGAACCATCATCAATTACATTTTGTCTTATTTTAAAAATGAATTTCGTGAGCCCATAACCCAAGGTTTTACAAATGATATACGAGCTGTCTTCGATGCCAAACAGGAAGAATATTTAGGTGCCGTTTTGTATAAGCTAAATCCTTTTGACTGTTCGAATGATTCGCTACAAAAGGCGAATTCATTATGGAATCAATGGAAGCACCGATCGGTTCTGTTGGATCAATCCATGCAATCCATGATGGATGGCATTGAAGATTGCGTTCAGATCAAAGCACGAATGGTTAAAAACAAATGAGGTTGCTTTGGATGATTGGTTTTTTATAAAGTTTGATTTATTCAGTGGTTTATGTTTGAAGCGATGTTATGAAAAACGTTACGTTTGTTTTGGTGTTTTTAATGCTTGGTTTAAGTCTTACGGGTTGTGGTTACAATCGGCTTCAACGATACGATGAATCTGTGAAGGCTTCTTGGTCTGAGGTTCTCAATCAATACAAGCGTCGATATGATTTAATTCCTAATTTAGTGTCCACGGTTGAGGGTTTTGCCAAACAGGAAAAGGATGTGCTTTTGGGCGTCACACAGGCCAGATCCAAAGTGGGCTCGATTCAAATGTCGCCCGACCAAACCATTGATCCAAGCCAAATGAAAGATTTTCAACAATCGCAAGCCCAATTGACCAGTGCCTTAAGCCGATTGTTGGTGGTTGTTGAAAAATACCCAGAATTAAAATCCGATGCCAATTTTCGCGATTTGCAAGCTCAGCTTGAAGGTACGGAAAATCGCATTGCTGTTGCAAGACTTCGCTACATCGAGTCCATTGAAAAATACAACACATTGACACGATCGTTTCCATCCAACCTAAGCGCGAAACTGTTTGGCTTTCAAGTCAAACCCAATTTAAGTTTTGAAAACGAGCAGCAATTATCGTCGCCGCCCAG
>JAYRVV010000256.1:0-6584 GCA_041918415.1 Bdellovibrionota bacterium
AAGAACGTTCTTTCCATAGGCAGGTGCAGCTTGTTTTTTGCCTTGCTTTGAACGAAATGCAACTTTCAATTCATTGGGGTCAAAGTACAGCTCAGTGTCCAACGTAGCGGGAATTTTCACTTGAACCATTTTTCTGCCTCCTAATAATCATCCACAGAACGAATGATGTTGTTCAAAAAACTTTCATTGATGTCAAACAGTCGATCAAATTCGGTTTGAGGTTTTTCAGTGACAATGCCGGCGTCGGGTCTTTTGAGCCTTCCTAAAATGTCGACTTCATTAAAATCGTAAACTGTTTTGCCGGGCCGAGTTCTTTTTCCTGAAGAAGGGGCAGCTTGCGCCTGTCCAGCTGACGAGTCTGCATCGACATCCTGGGCGAAAGCAAATGTGCTGATTAAGACTAAAATCATTGCTGTTTTTTTCATTTCATTTCCTCTTTCACAACCGGTGCTTCTTTCATGTTTTTAGCCTGAGCGATTAAAGAAAACACTTCGTGAGTCCTGTCTATTTCTTTGCCTGACGCATCAACAAAACCCTGATAGTATTGTACAGCTTTATCTTTGTTTCTCAAATATTGATGATAAAGCAGCCCTAGGTTAAACATGGCTGGAGCAAATTTTGGAGCTATTTGTAAGGAACGTGAAAAAGTCTCAAGCGCCATGGCGTTTTGACCAATTGCAAGATATGCCAAACCCAAGTTGTTGTTTAAAACGGGGTCCATGGATTCGTTCTTGTAAGCCTCTTCAAGTGCTTTGGCAGCCTTTTGATGATTGGCGCTCTTCATGTAAATATTGGCCAAATTGATCAGCGCAACATAAAAAGTATTGTCTGCTTGGTAAGATTGTTCAAAGGCCTTGATGGCGTTTGGCACCATATCCATGCCCAAATAGACCATGCCCAGGTTGTTCAATGTTTCAGAGTGATTGGGGTTAAGTTTTAAACCCTTTTGTAAAGTCAGCTCTGCAAGTTCAAGTTTTTTACTTTCCATGTACAAGAGGGCGAGGTTGTTGATCGCATAGATGTTGCTTTTGTCAACACTTAAGGTTTTTCGAATCTGCTTTAATGCACTTTGAAGTTGTCCTGATTTTCTAAGAGACACAGAAATGGCCTGATCGACGGTCCAGTTGTCAGGATCATTTTTCAAAATTTCACCATAATACGAAATTGATTTTCCCATCTTTCGATCGGATGAGATACGGCCCAACTCCCAAAGCACTTCTGTGTTGTGGGCATTGAGCAACAAGGCGTTTTCAAAGTTTTGATACGCCATTTCAAGGTCATTGAGCTGCTGGTAGGCCTTGCCTAGCATGATGTAAGCATTTAAGTCTCTTGGATTGGCCGTGACTGCATCTTCATTTCTTTTAATCAAACGATCCAAAACGTCAGGCGATTTTGCCGGTGTTTTCAAAGACAACTCAAAAAGATTTCTGGGCTTAGCGAAGTTTGAATCTGGTTTAACGATCGGGCCAGCTTTTTGACGATAAGCTGCGATGGGCTCAACGCTGATCCATTGATGTACAAATTGACCCCTGAGTGCAGGGTATAAGTTGGGTTTGTATTGGGTTAATTCGTTGTAAGCTTTTTGTGTCCATTCGTCATACACTTGAAGTTCAAAAGCCTTGGATATGGTTTTTTCAAAGGCCTCGATGGCTTGGGTTTCAAATGGAGTAGCTCGAGATTGCAGCTCTTGCTGGTACTGTGAAATTTGCTCAGGATTCAATCCAGATGGTAAGGGAGCAGAGAAAAGGGCCAAACTGAAGTCTTGGTAAATGGCGCCTAGGTGATACAAGGACGCGACGCCCATGGCTGCATCACCGGTGTCGATGATTTTTAAATATTGATCTTTTAACTGCTTGAGTAAGGCTGTTTTTCGATTCAAAGCCCTGGCCATCAAAGAAGGATTGCTTGGAAATTTAATGGCTTTAAATTCTTTAAATGCTTCCTTGGTCAATTCGAACTCTGCCCTGGCACCATAAGGAACACCTTTTTTGTATTTTCGGCTTAAATAAGCGGTGGCCATAAAAGCCTTGAGCGAACCATTAGGGTCTTGGCTTTTTTGCAAATTTGTTGCGCGACGATGGTTGGCTTCAACAACTTTGTCTTTATCCTGTGTAAACCTTCGTGTGTAATCTTGAAAAGTGCTGGCCGCCATTTTATAATTTTTGGCTTTTTCATAAACCAGACCTTGTGAAAAAAGTGTGTCAGGAGCATCTTTGGATGTTGGATAATTTTTTAAATAGGTTTGATAATTTTCAATGGCCAAAGTGAATTGCTTTAAATTTTCTCTGTAAAGTGCAGCGTTATAGAGGGCATCTTGTCCCGCTTGGCTTTTTGGATCAAGTTTGTACAAGTACTCATAGTGCCTGGCCGCGTTTTCATAATCCAAACGATCATCGAAATGTGTGGCCATCACAAGCATGATTTTTGGTACCAAGGGTGATTTTGGATATTGTTTTAAAAATTGATCAGCCGTGTTCATGGCTTTGCTGGACTCATCGGCCTTGAGGTAGGCGAGTGAGGCATTGTAAAGGGCCTTGTCAGCGAATTTAGATGTGGGGTAATCACGAACCAATGACTCATACAGTTTGGCCGCTTGCAAAGTTTTGTTTTGATTTTCTAAATCCTGCGCTCTTTGAAATGAGGAACCTTGAATGAATTCCAGCATCAGTTGCTGATTTTGAGCTTTGTCACTGATGAATGGCTTGTCGTTGATGTAAAGACGGGCGTGCTTTTCCAAGTTCACCCAGTCACGTTGAATGTTAAAAATATCTAAAACCAAATGTCTTGCATTGAAGCTTGCAGAATGGCTTGGATGTTTGGCGATCAAATCAAAAAAACCTGCTTTGGCCTTTTCAAAGTCGTTGTAGTTGTAATGAATTTGAGCCTGAGCCAAAAGCACGGTTGGCACTTTGGGGTCTTTGGGATAAGTGGATACAAATAGGGCATCCGCTTGAATGAGTCTTTGGGCATGGTCTGATGGTTTCGCTTTGGTGTATGTGCCTTGCTTTTTCAAAGAGTCTTCAATGGTTTTGTAATGCGCATCTTCCAGTCTGCCTAAGGCATCCATCAAACCAATCAATCCTTCTTTTCTGTTTTTGTTTACTTTGTTTTTTGACAATGCAACTTTTTCAAACTGATCGGCGGCGGGCAGGTGTTGCTTGTTGTTAAACAAGAGCTCACCGTATAAGTATCTCATTTCATCAATGTTGGAAGAGACAGAGGCAAAGCGATTGACGTACTGATCGTAAAAGGTCATGGATCTTTGAGTGTAGATTTTGGCATTTTCAGGTTTTGTTTTTTCAACTTTTTGGGCAAGTTCATGATTTTTCTTGGCCAAAAACCTTGCGAACACTTCAGCACGTTCAAATGCATAATCTACGGCTTCTTTATCACTTTGATTTTTTTGAAACCATGCGGATGGGGATAAATAGTTTTTATTAAAAACATTCATTTCGGTCATGGCCAATTCAAGCTTTTCACTTTTTTGATAGGCCTCAATGAGTTTCGAATGGTGTGCCGGCACGTCGGGTGCTAGAGGGTGATATCCAATGAGGCGTCTATACGCATCGATGGATTTGTCATATCTGGCTTGATCAAAATAGGCAACGGCTAATTTTGCGATCACTTCCCTTGCATATTTGGGTTCGCCAATGGAAACAAAATACCTTTGGGCTTCATCGATTAAACCCAAGTCAGAATAAAAAACAATTAAATCTTTGAGAGCTTCTTCACGCAGTTCAATTTCATTGTTTTTTCCTTTTGAAGTTTGAACCACAGACTGCATGATTTTCATGGATGAACGAGGGTCAGCCTTGTTGTAGTAGCACCATGCAATTTTATACAGGGCAAAGTTTTTTAAGGTTTGGATTTTGGATATGACATTTTTAAAATCCGAAATGGCTTGGTCGAATTTGCGTTCTTCAAAATGAAGGCCGCCCAATTCCATGTAGGCATCAGCACCAAAACGACTTGATGGGTACTGACTAACCAAGCGAGAGAAATAATCGCCAGCTTCTTTTGGGGTGCCAAGTTCCTGTGCATGGTAACCGGCCAAAAACAAGACTTCATCGTAGCGAACGTAACTTGGAGCCGACTTGAGAATTTCCTTGTAAACGGCAAATGACCTTGCAGCAGAAAACTTTGGCGCAACAGGAGCTTCTTTGATCAAACCCTTTGAAAATCGCTCCACGTCCTGGTTGTAAGATTCCATTTTTTTAAAGTAAACCGATCGGTCAAAAAGCCAGTACGTGTCAGCGAGACGAAATAAAATGTCTGCCCTTTGGTTAACGTTTTGAGTGTTTCTGGCCAAGCCAGCCAGCAAGGACATTTCCTCACGCATTTTTTTTAACAATTCCTGGTCAACCTGGTAGTCAGGGATTTCAAAGGCCTGGTAAACGTTTTTTTGTAAAAGCCCCTGTCTTTTGGAAGCAACATTTTTGGATTTTTCGTTGGTTTTGGCTGTTGAACTTAAGCCGATAAGCAAAACAAAAGCCAACAAGAGCTTTATTTTATGAATACGTATGCGCATGCTTTACCTTTTGGTTCTAGAAGGTAGGGGTTGTTGCTTAACTGGAGACGAAGCGCCTGGTCTTGCAGGGCTTTTGCTTGGGGTTTTGCAAAGTGATTTTAATGAGTAAAGGTAATAACCCAATTCATCTTCCCAGTACTCGCCTGTGTAATCCCACCATATGAGTTTTTCTTGTAAACTTTCAGTGAATTCGGGTTTGATCAATTCTTGATTTAACAAAATGGGGGAGGCCAAACGTAAGGATCTGGATTGAAGAATTTTTCTCTCTAAGGTCACGATCTCAAGCCTTAGAGTGTCTCTGATGTTGATGAAGTCTTGAACAAGTTTTCTGGTTAAAAGAAGTTTTTCACCGGCTAAATAAGAAGCACGTTGAATCAACTCAGTTTCTTTTTGCCTGATGAGGTTGATCAGTATGCTGGCACGGGATGATTTATAGGCTTCTAGCGTGCTTCGTTCTTTGCCCAAGTGCTTGATGTAATTGTGAACCCCAAAAAAATCCCGATTGGCGCCGGCTAAAACAAACAGTGTTTTGTAAACGTAAGTGCTTTTGTTATCCAAGCCAATGGTTTTGCTGGTCAGAAGGGGATAATATTCCCTCGGATCCCTTGCCTGAGTTGCGAAAGCATCGATCTGATTGCCCAGCGTGATGAACTCGTTTTCAACTCTGGCCAAAGAATTTCTGGCCTGATCGAAATGGCACATGTCCATAAAAATTGCGCCCCTGAGCATGTTGGATTTTAAAAAATATTTGGGTTCAAAAAATGGGGAATGAACCGAATGTAAAACGGCGAGGGCTTCGTTGTTTTTACCCATTTTAAAAAGGGTCCAAGCAGATTCATCCAAAGCTTGAGGGTAATAATCGCTGTCTCGGTCTATTTTTTTGTAATACTCAATGGCCATCATGTAATTCTTTTGCTCATAAAAAATTCTGGCCAATGCCAAGTTGCCTAAATCTTTAAGCAAGGATTTTTCGTAATACTCAACAGGCGAGCGAGAGTTTGAAATGGTTTTAAAGAAACCAGTGGCCATTTTTAAATTGTTCACTTTGATGGCGATCGATCCCAACAAGTACTGTGCCGCCAAATAAAGTCTGCTTTTATGTGGAATTGATTTTAAAAGTGTAACCGAGCGTTTAAATTTGTTTTTTTTGTACAAATCCTTGGCGATAAAATACCTGAACTCCTCGCGTAAAGACCTTGGTACTTTGTTGGGCGAAATCACGGATGCCAAATACAAAACCAATTCATCATCTTTAAGTTCTTGTGCGATCTTGATGGATCTGGCCAGTGCATCATGCGTGTAAATTTTTACGGGCTCTTTCTCGACGATGTCGACAAAATAAAGCAAGGCCCCATAGGTGATCTTGGATTCATAAAAGGTAATGGCCAAGTAATATTTTGCAAAGAAATATTCGGGATAGCTTGAAAGCTTTCTGTCCTGTAATAGGTCACCAAAAATGGTTCTGGCCTCGTTAATTTTACCCTTTCTAAGTAATTTTCGACCCTCTTGCAAAGAAGCAACCAATCTTGAGTAAACTGGATTTTTACTCACAAACTCTAAGCGCTTTGAGAGCTGACTGTCGATTCGTTTTTCCAAGGCCTTGTCCAGCGTGACGGCCTCAAGGTTAAAACATAAGACAAACAAAGTTAGCATGAATGTTTTTTTCATATTCATTTGTTTTCCGTTGGTAAAAAGAATGAAAGACCCAATGAGTAAATTCGATTGTTGATCACCTGATTGAATGGGTCACCCTCACGAACTGTGACGTTTCGAACATCCAGACGCACCGACATCGAATCATTGATGAAAACACGCAAGCCACCACCAACATTAAACCCCAAGCGCTTGGCTCGGTCGTAATCAATCAACCCAACACCGGCCAAGAAATAAATGTCAAAATGAAGAACTCTCTTATCAAGATAAGCAAACTTTGCATACAAAGGTGACCAAACGATGTTGCCAAAATACATGCCCTTCATGGGATCAAGTGGGTTTTGAAAAGTTAAGCCACAAACCTGATCGCCAGTGATGCCATCTCCATTGGCGTCGGAATTTG
>JAYRVV010000257.1:0-13323 GCA_041918415.1 Bdellovibrionota bacterium
CATCGCACTATTTTTTCTTTTTGCTTTTCAAAACATAAGTCATGCCCAAGAAGAAAAACCATTAAAACTCAAATCCATGACAACGGCTGTTTTACTTGGCATCGACCCCATACCCGGCGATGCACTTTTTTATGCCGGTCATCCCATCCAAGGAACCATCATCACAGCAATCGGCTTACTGGGAGGAATTTTATTTTGGAAAGGTTTGCTTCAATCTCTTAGCAACGATTGCATTGGAAAACCACCAAGTGCCAGTTGCTCTGAATTCGATGGCTTCGAAGAAGGAATCATGATGTTGACGGGAGGAATGCTATATTTTCCTTCCTTACTGTGGGACGGCATTGTCGGATCTATGCTGGTTCAATCTCATAACAAAAAAGTACAAAAACAAAACCAAATCAGTCTAAGACCTAACTTTAGCATAGCCCCAAACAACGGCTTTCAGGCGGGGCTTACGCTCACATTTTAAAGGGGCGAAAATTAATTGACTACCCTCATCAGTCCAAAAACTGTTTTTTTTACATCCCCTCAAGATAGAAGCCTATCTTTGACTTGTTCAGATACAACCAAGTTAATCCCCGCAGCTTAGCTTTTTTTCTTTGCAATCGTGTCCGCCGTTTGTTTTTTGCACACAGAGCTCCAACGTGGAAGCTTTGGCATCGGTCAACGTGGGCCGTGTGGCCTTGATCACGCCATCAAACGTGGTTTGAATGTAACACGTGAATTCAGGCAACGCACCATGAGTGCCTTCCAATGTTAAAATCCGCGATTGAAGTTCAATCACAGCTTGCTCAAGCAATTCAATCCGTCGATGCAGGTACGCTTTGGATGCATCTTTGGATGAACCCACCTCAATATGTACGAATTTTTGTGTCGATATGGCCACGGTTGAAAACACGAACACCGAAGCTAAAATCAATTTCTTTTTCATTTGATCTCCTTTAGAAAAGTTATACCAGCACGCAGCTTAACCCTACCTGAATCAAAAGTGATTAAGTAAGAGCCCGGCCTGATAAGCCAATTTTCCAATCCAATGAATGCTTGCTTGCCATGTTCCCATTTTTCCTCCTGAATCATTGATATACATCACTCATGCCGTAATTTAAACATTAACCGATAACTTGTGTCCTCCAACCATTGCTTTAAACTGCGCAATTGTGTTTTCTATAAAGTTTAAAAAATTTTTTTATTCAATCGCGGTTTTTTGTATTTTTTGCCTAGCATTTTTACTGACCAAACCAATCTTGCTTTCACAACTTGGCCAACTCACCATGAGTGAAGATATTGTCAAACAAGTCGATGTAATTGTTTTATTAAACGGCGCATTTCCAAGAAGCGTTTTAGAAACAGCTCGATTGTTTCATCAAAAGGTTTCAAATAAAATCATTCTGACAAAAGAAAGAGACTTGGATAACCTAGATGATCTTCGTCGAGCAGGTGCCATGTTTCCATCCACGCATGAAATTCAAAGCAAAGCCCTGATTGATTTGGGCGTACCAAAAGAAAACATTCATTTGCTCAACGTTGTCTGCAACAAAACAGAAGATGAAGCCTTGGCCATCAAAGAACATTTAAGCAATCAAAAAGACGTGCAATCCATCTTGCTGGTCACAAGGCGAACTCACACCCGTAGAGCAAAAATTATATTTTCTAAAACACTGGGCCCTTCATATAACGTTTTTGCAAAAGCCTACCCCAAAGACCCCGTCAGCCCAAGCCACTGGCATGAAGATGCTTGGCACATGTACGAAGTTGTGATGGAAGCACTTAAATTCATCTACCTATACATTCCCTTAACCAATACGAAATAATCGGGTGCCTTTCATCCAGCATGAAAAGATCAAACTAAAGCCAAGACTTGATTTCATTCCAATTCGTTAAATTTGTAAAGCCCTGCGCCGCCCACGACTTCACCGGTTGAATCAATGTGGGCAACCCTCTCAAACAGCGAGGTTGTAGAGTCTCCGTCCAAATCGCCTTGTGCACGAGCCGTAAAACTTGCATTGATATCCACACCAAAAGACAATGCCGTGTAACTAAAATTAACCGGTGAATCAAGTGACACATTCAGTGCCTGCCAATCGGGTGTATCCCAATTGACCCAAACCCTTTTGCTTTGTGGAGCTGCGCTGGGTAAAGGCCCTGCACTGACAAATTGCGAAGATGCACGAACACCGCTAATTGTGACATGGTCCTCACGAAAATACGCCACTTCACCATCATAGATTTTTCGAACGACCAAAATAGCTTCAGTTGTTTTAGATCGTCTGATGTATTTTAAAAAAGCCGGCACCGCTACGGCGGCCAAAATACCAATGATCGCAACCACGATCATTAATTCGATCAAACTAAAGCCTCGGTTATGTTTTGCATTAACCATATATTTCTTAATATTTTGTATGACTTACGGTTTTGAAGCAAACCTTTTTTACATTCAAAGCCAATTCAAGTACAATGGACTATCGCGGTTTGGTATTTTGAATACTTTTGTTTACATCTTTGTAAGTTTATGGCTGACGGGTTGTGGCTTGTTGGGCCTTAATCAAGAAGGTGATTGTAGTTTGGCCGATTGCATATCAAATCCACTTCCAACACCCACACCATTGATAACACCAAGCCCGACGTCAACTTCACAGCCCACACCAACACCCACAGCAACAGCTACATCTACACCTACGCCCACACCAACATGCACCTGCACCCCAAGCCCTACACCAACTTCTACGCCTACGGCAACGCCTACACCCACACCCACGCCTGCTTCTTTTCCAAGTGTCAATGGTACAGTTCGTGAGATGAAAATATCAGGAAACACGCTTTATATTGGCGGCGAATTTACTCAAGTGGGAGGTCAAACACGTAATCGCCTTGCTGCCATTGACATTACAACGGGTCAAGTTACAAATTTTAATCCAAATGCAAACGGTGCGGTTTATACC
Source organism: Bdellovibrionota bacterium (assembly GCA_041918415.1). Classification (GTDB taxonomy): domain Bacteria; phylum Bdellovibrionota_G; class JALEGL01; order JALEGL01; family JALEGL01; genus JAYRVV01. The sequence goes on from JAYRVV010000257.1 coordinate 2,940, forward strand.
ATCGAGGTTGGCGCTTCTACCATTTTTGTTTCGGGTGGATTTACAAATGTTGGTGGACAATCACGTTCGTATGTTGCGGCCCTGGATGCCAGCACTTCAATGGCCACCTCGTTTAACCCTGGTCCCAATGGGCTGGTCAACGATATTTTTTTAGACGGATCAACTTTGTATGTGGGTGGCACGTTTGGAGAATTTTCAGTGAACAACTCAAGTCGACAAAAAGCTGCAGGGCTTAACACAAGCACCGCCCTTCCAACTTCATTTGATCCGGGCAGCGTTTTTGGTTTGGGCGTTTATGCAACGACCAAGTCAAGCAATCACTTATTTTTTGGAGGTGCATTTGATACGCTTCATCAATCGCAGCGAAGTTACCTGCTTGCTTTCGATGCAGGTACAAGCAATCTCAATGTTTGGGATCCTGCGATTTTACCTCTTGGATCAAGTTACATCTTGGACTTATACATTTTTGATAATAAGCTTTTCTTGATTGGCTATTTTGGAACTGTCCTTTCAAATTCACGAAGCAACCTTGCCGCCATCAATCTTTCTGACTTATCATTGCATGGTTTCACTGCCAATGCAGCCAACTTTGGAAACAACAGCTCAGTGGTGCGAGCATTGGCTTATGATGGAACAAACATTTTTGCCGGAGGCGATTTTATTTACATCAATGGCAACAACCTCAATCGTCTTGCAAAACTTAACAAAGACACAGGTGCCCCCGACACCGCCTGGCATCCCAATGTCAACAACTCAATTTTTTCCATTGCAGCTAGTGATAACTACGTTTTTATTGGAGGAAATTTTACTCAGGTTGGATCCAGCACGCGAAATTATTTTGCTGTGATCAATAAAACCACCGGTCAAGCTTTGTAGGCCTTGCATGCATTCATTAACTTTTCCTGTTCCAAAACAAATGCCTTTTCTTGCATCAACTGACTTAACTTTCTCAACGACATCAACGAAAGCGAATCACAAGGCTTAAGCTCGAGCACTTTTTTAAATGCATCGAAGGCTTCGCTTAACTTTTGCTCTGTGGCCAAAACATTTGCCAAAACAAAATGATATTCATGCATCAATGGGTCTGCTTCAATTGATTTTAAGATGGCATGCTTGGCTTCTTTGACATGGTTTGTAAACAGATATGATTTGGCCAATATGAAATATCGATAAGGTCGATCGCGTAAATGATGGTCATCCACAACAAATGTGTTGAGATTTTTTTGAATAGGCGTCAGTGATTTTTTCATCCACTCTATGCTGCATGCATATTTTTTTTGCTCATAACACATCAAGCCCAAATTGCTCATGTGAAATGGATTGCCTGAATCCATCTTTAAAGCTTCAAGTAACATGTCATGGGCCTCATCGTACCTCTTTTGCTTGGCCAACTCGATCGCTTGCAAACCCAGACGCTTGGCCCGCAAAGGCAGTGGCAAATCTTCATACTGAACCATCATGTATTGTTCGTACTCCTGGATCAACATGGTGTGATCGTTTTTGTAAGGCATAAGGTTTTGCCAGTACATCAATAAAAAAATCGGCGCTGCAAGCCAAAGCCACGATACCTTCCAACGAAGAACATCAAACGCTCGAACCATCATGATACCAACAAGTGCACACACGCCAAGCGCAGGGATGTAAGACCATCGTAAATGTATCGGTGTATATAAACCCATGTTTGGCACGTGAATTCGATGACTTAAAAAAAATGGTAAAAATCCACAAAACACCAACAAATAAAATATGCTTTTAAGGTTTTTATTTTTTAGGTTAACAACAATCAAATACAACAAAACTGGAACTGTCATAAAAGTAATAACAAAGAAGAATAAGGTGTTTTTAAAAAGTAAGGGGTAAATCCAATCAATGCTCATGTTACTTAATGCATACATGTGTGAACCTATGATATTGGTGCTATAAAGAAAGCGATACCAGCTGAATGGTTGTTGATTTTGCACAGAATCATCAAGCGCATTTTGTCGAAGAAAAAAATAAATCATCAAAACCATCAAAATTGGAAGTGTATTTCTTAGAATTAATTTTAGTGATCGATATTTTAAAAAACCCATACCTGCAATAAGTAAAACAACTCCGACACCTGTTTCCTTAGAAAAAATGGCTAGAAAAGATGCCAGCACCACGCCCCATGTGGACCCATACCATAAAGCAATCATGGCTAAAACATAACCCAAAGCACACAAAAGATCAGAACGCGCATTGATCAAGCCCACGGCTTGCGCGTGAGATGGATAAACGCAAAACAACAATGAACCCAACAAAGCCACATTTTGGGACAAACCAAATGAAAGCAATAACTTAAATAACATAAGCGCAACCACTGCGTGTAACAAGATGTTGGTCAGATGAAAACCCTTCGCATTTCTCTTGAATAAAAGCCAGTCAAACAAAAAACTGATTTTAGTGATGGGTCTGTAATAGCCAATTGATCCTTCAACAGGCAAATCAACAATTTTTCGACTGAAAAAATCTTTTTTAAACAGGGTCAAGACATGATCAACACTTTTAACATCCTCGTTGTGTACAATCAAAATGAAATCATCACCGCTAAACTCAAAGTTTAAAGATGGCCATGCAGCCACGATGGAAAACACCAAAGGAATTAGACCCATGTAAAATCGCTTCATCAAATGGCGTATAAAATAACATTGAATTGAAGAAAAAAAAACGAATTACTTCTTTGCCATAGTAAACTTGATCACTTCTTTCAATGATCTTTTGACCAAATCACAACGATGCTTCGGAATGGCGTCCAACGACCCTGTCTCAAGCAAGACACCGGCTGTGCATATGAAACAAGCCTCTTTGGCCCAGCAATTGATGCAATCCTTGTGGTCTTTACCTTGAGCACTAAATTCATTCATGACTTTTTGATATGACGGCAAAGACTTAAGCGAACCATCATGTATGCTGCCAAGCTTATATTTTTGATTGTCGTTAAACATCTGACATGGAAAAAATTCGCCCTTGGCAGAAACCGCAAAATGATCATTGCCAAGTGAAGCATAGCAAAATTGTTCCTGAGGTCTTTGCGTATTGGTGCGTATGGGATTAAGCAACTGAGTCACAAAACTTAGATATATTGGATTGTTGCTGGTTAATGAATCCAGACTGAATCGTACAGCTTCAAGGTATTGATCATTAAAATTTTTTCTCTGCTCTGACAAGTTAAGTTCTGTATCATCCCTTTGGCCGACCGGAGCAAGCGTGACATGGGACACACCCAAATCATCCCTTAAATATTTTAAGATGGATAGCGGCGTGATGCCCATATCCAAATGTTTTTGTGAAAAAGTAACTTCCACACCTGGTGTAAGTCCTTTGGATTTTAATGTTTGAATGGCCTTAACCACTTTTTCATGCGATCCCTTTTGGGAAACAAACGGGCGATGGTGATCATGAATTTCTTTGGGACCATCTATGGAAATGGTCACACTAAAATGATGTTTAAATAAAAAATCGGCAATTTCATCTTTCATCAATGTGCCGTTACTCACCATCGAAAAGTTTGGCTTTTTCATTTCATTTTTGGCAACAAGCTCCTCAACGTATGCAACGACTTTTTCAATTAAACCAAAAGCAATGAGCGGTTCACCTCCAAAAAAATTGATCATCCCAATCGAACCATACTCATTGAGAAAATATTGAATGGTTTTCTGTGCGGTTTCAAAGCTCATGGTATTTTCAGATGTGGAATATTGTCCGTAATTGGCGTAGCAGTACGTGCATCTTAAATTACAAGCATTGCTCACATTTAAATAAACCGTCGGTGACTTATTAGAGCTCGGTTGCACTATGTTTTTGTTTTGAATGCGCTCATCGATCAGTTCGAGGAGCTCTTGCATTCGTCCTTCTTTTTTTAACTTTTCCCATGTCTCATTTTTTAAAACAATGGTTTCATTGATTTGCGGAATGTAAATCAGTTTACCATGGTCTTGATCAATGACTTTAAACCGATTTGTTTTTTTCATTGCAAGGAGCCTTCTCGAAGCAGACAATAAAAGGCTTGCTTTTCGTTGGGATCTAAAAGATTTTCAGGTTTAAACTGAGAAACAATTCTATTGTCTTTGATCAAGGTCAGCGGAATCTTGATGAGGTTAAAATTGAGCTTATCAAACACGTACGTGTCACTCATGATTTTGACGATCTCGATGTGGTCATATTTTATAAATTGATAAGTCTTTTTTGAATCAAAAGGTTTGAATTTTGCAAGACTCATTGGGGTATCAATGAGTTGAGTTTGTTTTGTTTCTCTGTAATGTTGGATATACAACAAATGTACAACCCAACGAAACTCCTGCGGAAACAAGCCGTAAAATTGATTGTTTTTATCCATCTTGGACCTTAAAAGATTAATGTGCTGATCTTGCTCTTTGCTTGGGTTTCGATCATATGTTAAGTCGTAGGTCATGTCGTCTTGTAAATCCAAATGTGAAGGAATGGGATGAATGTTTAAATGGGGACTTCCCTCCAACTCAAGGATTGCATCTCGAATGAGTGAAAAACCGTACAGGTGAATGCAATCGCCAAGCTTACTGTTAAAATAAACCGTCTCAAGCGTCTCCATGTAATCCTCAGGAAGTTCTCCTGGATAACCCCGAATGGTATTGATGTGAGCAGACACTGGACTTTGCATAAGCCTTTTTAAAAAGATAGCTGTATCCTCGTGCGTGTATCCTTTATCCATGAGTTTTAACACCTTGGTGTTGGCTGACTCCATGCCCACGTGTACCAAAGTGAGGCCTCCTTTGCCCATGGTTAACCAATCGTCAGTCTGAATGGATGGCTCCACTCGGCTGTGCGCATACCAGCCAATGTTGACTGACTTTTCAATGTTTTGTTTTGAAAGTTCAAGCATGTGTTTGGGACTCATAACTTCATCCACAAAAAACACGGCCTTACATTGATATTGTTCCTGATATATTTTTAGATCTTCACTCACCAGTGATGGTTTTCTAACACGAAAATTTTTTCCATAATTCGCATGGTGGTTACAAAATTTGCAACGATCATAAAAGCAGCCTCGACTTGAATAGTGGGGCAACGAGACGTGAGGCGTCCAATAGCGTTTTAAATCGAAACACGAAAAATCGGGCGTCGTTAATTTGTTTAAATCCTTTACTGAAGAAAATGGATTTTTGACGATTTCATTGTTTTGAAAATAAAGAAGGTTGGGCACTTGCTCAATTGAACTTTGCCCTTCTAAACATTTTAAAAGTTCAACAAAGCTATCTTCGCCTTCTGAATAAACCATGTAATCAAATATTTCAAAAAAGGATTTTTCTTTAAAAAAGGCTTTTTTATGCGAGGCTGGGAAGTTACCTCCAAGCACCGTCTGCTTGGCCAATCCATTGGCTTTGAGCCATTTTGATAAGTAAAGCGAAGCCACAAACTGGTCGTAGTTGGTGCATGAAATACCTACCAAGTCATATGTTTTGGATTTTAACTTTAAAGTAAATTGTTTTAAAAATGCATCTAACTCTGGCCAATTTAACTTATCCTGAACAAACCTTACATTTTGCACGATGGACCTATCGACCAATCCATCTTTGGGTTTAGAATAAAATCCGTTTTCACTGAAATGATAAAGAATGTGTTCACTCACCAAATGATGGGCGTCCAATAAATGAAATATGTTTTTAAATGCGCGATTGAATGTGTGGGTGTCAAAATAGTATTTTTCGTCATGAAATACATTTTTTGAAAACGCTAAGTTCTCAATGAGCGTTGGCCACATGGTTTTAAATTTCTCACAAGTTTCAAACTCTTTTTCGTCTTTTGCCTTGAATGAACGTAATTTTTGATCAACCTGTGAAAGCAGTGGCACACTTAAAAGAAACTCTAAAAAATCAAGATTGGCATCCCACACATCAACATGGTTAAACCCCGCACTCTTGGCGCTTGAGAGCAAGCAAGGTATGCCAAGCGTGGGCATGTCCACGTAACTGCCCATGGGATAAATCAGTAAAACTTTGGATTTTTCTTGCATGATTGTTCCTTCAGTATTGAAATTAATTGTGCTTATAGTATACATAAGTTACTTTAAATAATGCAATAATAATAATATGTTATATTAAAATATCCTTATATGACAATTTATATTAGTAATATCAGCAACTTAAATAATCTGACGCATGTGCTTATTTTCAGGCAATATAACTTGAACTACGCCCCGATCATCTTTATATAAATCGACCATGACTTTAAAACACCTCTACAATCGAAAAGACAAAAGTCTCTTACTTGAAGAACTCAATGCAGAATCGTTTGAAAGAAGGGCGGCATCCTTTTATCGATACACGCACATTGAAAATCCATGTGATTTTAGAAATCGATTGTATGCAAGCCTTTACCCCTTAAACGTTTTTGGCAGAATTTATGTGGCCAAAGAAGGCATCAATGCACAACTGAGCTTTCCTGAACATTTTAATGGAAAATTCATTGAAACATTGAACACATTTAATGAACTTAAAAGCATCTACCTCAATGAAGGCTTGACCGATGGTCACAAGGCGTTTTTTAAACTCACCATCAAAGTGAAGAAAAAAATAGTCGCAGATGGGTTGGATGATCAGTCACTGATACACGCTCCCGATGCCAAACACCTTGACCCAATGGACTTTCATCAAAAACTTGGAGAGTCAGATTCCATTGTGGTTGATGTTCGCAATGATTATGAATGTGACACGGGTCATTTTGAAAATGCACTTTGTCCAAAAGGCAACACCTTCAGTCAAGTGCTTCCTGAATTGGTGAATACGCTTAAACCACTCAAAGACAAAAACATATTGATTTATTGCACCGGTGGCATTCGTTGTGAGAAAGCTGGAAAATATTTTAAGCAGCATGGACTTGAAAATGTCTTTCAACTAAGAGGCGGCATTCTCAATTACATTCGAACCGTACAAAACCATGATGTGCCATCAAAGTATTTGGGCAATTTGTTTGTCTTTGATGGTCGTATGGCCGAAAAAACGGTCGTAAAGAAGATCAGCCATTGTGAATTTTGTGATGAACTTTTTGATGTTCACAGCGACTGTGCAAACGTACAATGCCATCGCTTGATGCTTCAGTGTGAAACTTGCAAAGTTAGAATGGATGCTTGTTGCTCAAGTCAATGCCAGCAACTATTAAATCAAGACATGCTCAAAGCTTCTTGATTGATTGCTGACCGCCCATGTAAGGAACCAGCACTTTGGGAATTTGAATGGATCCATCTTCATTTTGGTGATTCTCCAAAACTGCGATCCAAGTGCGACCAACGGCCAAACCAGACCCATTGAGGGTGTGAACAAAACGTGGCTTTGATCCATCCTTAGGTTTGTAACGTATGTTGGCCCTTCGTGCCTGAAAATCCAAAAAATTTGAGCACGAAGAAATCTCTCTGTACTTGTTTTGAGATGGCAACCAAACTTCAATGTCGTATGTTTTTGCAGAAGAAAAACCTATGTCCTGGCTACACAAAGACACCACTCGATAAGGCAACTCAAGACTTTCAAGAATCTTTCTTGCATGCATGGTTAACTCTTCATGCATGTTAACGCTGTGGTTTGGGTGCACAAAACGCATCAATTCAACTTTGTGAAATTGATGCTGTCTGATTAAACCCTTCGTGTCTTTACCATAAGATCCAGCTTCCTTACGAAAACAGGGTGTATAAGACACAAAAGACTTGGGTAATTGTGATTCTTCCAACACTTCATCACGGTAATAATTTGTGACCGGCACCTCTGCCGTTGGAATCAGAAAATATTCCGGATCTTTTACGGCAAACGCTTCATCTTCAAATTTTGGTAACTGCCCTGTGCCCACCATGGCTTCTCGATTAACCATGTAGGGTGGACTCATTTCGGTATAACCATTGCCAACATGCTGATCGATCATGAAAGAAACCAATGCACGCTCAAGCTTGGCTCCATCCCCCGTTAAAACACTAAACCTTGCACCCGACATCTTACTTGCGCGTTCAAAATCCAAAATCCCAAGATGTTGCCCTAATTCATCATGAGACTGAACTGGAAAAGTAAACGACTTTGGTTCTGACCACTTGGCCACGGTCGGGTTATCCATTTCACTTTGACCTGGCACCACACTTGAATCCAAAACATTGGGCAAATACAACAATTTGTTTTTGATGCTTAAATCAATATTTAAAAATTCTTGGTTTAAAGTCTGTACCCTCTTTTTTAATTCACTTGATTCCAACTTCATTTGATCTATTTTTTTGGGATCAGCCTTTTGCTTAAACAACAAACCTATTTCGTTTGAAATTTCATTGGCTTTAAACTTGGTGTCGTCGTGTTCTTTCTGTTTTGTATTTCTTACAGCCATTAAATCCAAAACTTCGGCCAGATTAAAATCGTTGTTTCGCTTTTGAAGGCTTGATCGTATCCATTCCAAATTTTCTTCAACGTATCGATGATCCATGCACATGGGCTCAATTAAATCGAAACCGATCGTTCGTCAACATTCCCGTCACTGACCTTTTCTGATTTTTGCAATCTGCTCTTGAATATCTTCTTTTTCCTTTGAATCAGGGTTTAACTCAAGGTACTTTACAAAAGATGCAACGGCTGCTTTGGAATTGTTCATTTGTCTGTATATAAAACCCAGGTAATAATGCGGCTTTGGATTCAGAGGGTCCAATGATCTCGCCTTTTGGTAATAAAGACTTGCTGATTTTGGATCTTTGTTTTCGTCAGCCAACAAACCCAATCCCAAATACGCATTCGCATTTTTTGGGTCTGCCTTAATCGTTTTTTCATAATACAATTTAGCCTGCTTTGAACGGCCATCGCTTTTATAAAGCTCAGCGAGGTTCAATAAATAATCTTGATTCTTTGGGGAAATTTCAATCGCCTTGAGATAATAATCCTGAGCTTGCAGATAAAGATTTTGTGATTTGTAGTAATCCCCAAGCACCGCCAACGGTTGAGAAAATGTTGGATCAATTGAAATGGCCTTTTGCATGGCTTCCTCAGCTCCAACAATATCATTGCGGTAAATGTGCGTTATTTCCAATTCGTGATAGGCGTGAGGTGATTCAGGCCTTATGCGAATCGCTTGTCGAACGTTTTCAAGCGAACGCTCCAAATCTCCAGCGCCTCTCCACGCCACCGCCGAATACAACTTTGTTTCAAAGTACTTTGGATTGTATTTGGAAGCCTCTTCCAATTCTGTGATGGCCTCTTGAAAAGTCTTTTGTTCTATCAATTTTCGAGCCAAACCAACCCTGGCTCTAAAATTTTTTGAATTCAACTGTATCAAACGTCGATAGATTTCACCCGCTTTGTTGTAATCTTGTTTTTGCATGTATAGTTCACCCAAAGTGAGCTGAACATCCACATTGCCTTCATCAATGTTGGACGCTCTTGTTAAAAATTCCTGTGCTTGAGATTGCATTGACATGTCAATGTACACTTTGGATAAATGCAACAAAACCGAAATGTTTGTGGGTTCTTCGTACTCAGCTTTTTTGAAAAGCTCCAAAGCCTGACTGTTTTTTCGCTTCGTTAAATAAACACTCCCAAGCCCCATCAATGCCCTGACCGACTTTGGATTAACTTCAAGCACGGTGGCAAATTGGCTTTGTGCTTCGGAAATGTTATCTCGCTGAAAATATAATTCACCAAGTTCCACCATTGAAATGGTCATACCAGGATCCATTTCAAGTGCCTTTTGAAATGATCTTTGAGCTTCATCAAAAAGCCCATTGGCTCTTTGAGATAGGCCAAGTTCATAATGTATGTTGGGATCATTTTTGGATAGTTCCAATGCTTTTTGAAACTCACCGACTGATTGATTGTACTTTTCAGTGTCCCTCAACGCTTGTCCCAGTGATAAAAAGTACATGGGCTCCTTTGAATTTAAAGCGGTTGCCTTCTGAAATTGCGAAACGGCTTCTTCATATTTTTTTTGCTCTCTGAATATTTTTCCCAAAGCATAGCAGTGTGTCGCACTCAGTGGATCCGACAACGTGGCTTGCCTTAACGATTCGATGGCACCTAAAACATCTGTTTTTTTCAACTGCAAATCAGATAGAAAATGCCATGATTGTCCGCGATCAAAACTACCCATCAATGGACCTTTTTGTTTTAAAAAATCCGAAAGATTTAATATCACCAAATCGATTTGTGCTTCATCCAGACTGTTGAGGCGGTAAAGCTCAACCTGCGCCATGACATGTTCATGAGGAGTGTTGGACAAGATTGTGAATATTTCTTTTGCCTGTTCAGGTTCATTGCTTTTGATTAACGTGAGTCCGGCATAATATTGACCGCGCAACAAGTTTGGGTTGATTTCTTTGGCCTGATTAAAATAATTTTTTGCCTCTTCAAGCCTTCCTTGTTCGTAGGCAATTTCA